>JACMMK010000051.1 GCA_014379045.1 Burkholderiales bacterium | reverse complement strand
GCTCGCGGTGGAGTTCGTCTGCCACGGTCTGCCCGAGGTGAGCGCGCCGACGATCTTCGACCAGACGCTGAAGGACATCTACGACGGGGTGCCGATCGCCGAAGTGCGCAAGTCGGCGATTCTGTCGGCGCGTGCGCTGATCGAACAGGAGCCGAGTTACAGCTACGTCACCGCGCGGCTGTTGCTGAATGACCTGCGTATCGAAACCCTCGGCGAAGAGAAGCGCCACGCGCAGATGCACGCCGACTACGCCACGGCGTTTCCGAGCCTTATTCGTGAAGGCGTCGCGGCCCAGTTGCTCGACGAACGGCTGGGCCAGTACGACCTCGACCGTCTCGGTCGCGCGCTCGTCGCCGATCGCGACCTCAAGTTCGACTATCTGGGACTGCAGATTCTCTACGACCGCTACTTCCTGCACATCGACGAGCGCCGGATCGAGATGCCGCAGACATTCTTCATGCGGGTATCGATGGGGCTCGCATTGGGCGAGATCGACCGCGAGGCGCGTGCGATCGAGTTCTACAATGTGCTGTCGTCGTTCGACTACATGAGCTCGACCCCGACCCTGTTCAATTCGGGGACGCGACACAGCCAGATGTCGTCGTGCTATCTGACCACGGTCGCCGACAATCTCGACGGAATTTACGAGGCGATCAAGGAAAACGCGATGCTGCAGAAGTTCGCCGGCGGTCTGGGCAACGACTGGACGCCGGTGCGCGCGCTCGGCTCGCACATCAAGGGTACGAACGGAAAGAGCCAGGGTGTCGTGCCGTTCCTGAAGGTGGTCAACGACACCGCGGTGGCGGTCAACCAGGGCGGCAAACGCAAAGGAGCGGTGTGTTCGTATCTCGAGACCTGGCATCTCGACATCGAAGAATTCCTCGAGCTGCGCAAGAACACCGGCGACGACCGTCGACGCACGCACGACATGAACACGGCGAACTGGATTCCTGACCTGTTCATGAAGCGCGTGATGAATGCCGGCGAGTGGACACTGTTCTCGCCCGCCGACGTGCCCGAATTGCACGAGACGTTCGGTGCGGCGTTCGAGGTGCTGTACGAGCGCTACGAACAGAAGGCCGCGGCGGGCGAGATCCGCCTGTTCAAGAAGATCCCCGCGCTGCAGCTGTGGCGCAAGATGCTGTCGATGCTGTTCGAAACCGGGCATCCGTGGATCACCTTCAAGGACCCGTGCAACATCCGTTCGCCGCAGCAGCATGTCGGGGTCGTGCACAGCTCGAACCTGTGCACCGAGATCACGCTGAACACGAGCTCGGCAGAAACCGCGGTCTGCAACCTGGGCTCGATCAACCTCAAGGCGCACCTGTTGCTCGACGGGGGCGCCGAGGTGATCGATCACGACAAGCTGAAGCGCACCGTTACCGTAGCGATGCGCATGCTCGACAACGTGATCGACCTGAATTACTACGCGGTAAACAAGGCGCGTAATTCGAATCTCAAGCACCGTCCGGTCGGGATCGGTTTGATGGGGTTCCAGGACTGTCTGCACGAGTTGCGCATTCCGACGGCGTCCCCCGAAGCGGTCGAGTTCGCTGACCGGTCGATGGAGGCGATCGCCTATTACGCGATCTGGGCGTCGAGCGATCTTGCCGCCGAACGCGGCCGCTACGCGACCTACAAGGGCTCTCTGTGGGACCGGGGGCTGCTGCCGATCGACACCTTGAAGCTGCTGCGCGAACAGCGCGGCGGCTATGTCGAGTGCGACGAGTCGACCACGCTCGACTGGGATGCACTGCGCAGCCGCATCGGGCGTTTCGGGATGCGCAACTCGAACACGATGGCGATCGCGCCGACCGCGACCATCGCCAACATCACCGGCGTGTCGCAGTGCATCGAGCCGACGTTCCAGAACCTCTATGTGAAGTCGAACCTGTCGGGCGAGTTCACGGTCGTCAACGAGTATCTGGTGCGCGACCTGAAGAAGCTCGGCATGTGGGACGAGGTGATGATTTCCGACCTCAAGTATTTCGACGGAAGCCTGGCGAAGATCGATCGCATTCCGGCCGAAGTGCGCAATCTGTACGCCACGGCGTTCGAGGTGGATCCCTCGTGGCTGGTCGAGGCGGCGGCGCGCAGGCAGAAGTGGATCGACCAATCACAGTCGCTGAACATCTACATGGCGGCTGCGTCCGGAAAGAAACTCGACGAGACCTACAAGCTCGCCTGGCTGCGCGGCTTGAAGACCACCTATTACCTGCGCACCGTCGGCGCGACGCATGCTGAGAAGTCGACGATCAAGGCCGGGCATCTCAACGCGGTGTCGGTGTCGGGTGGGGTGAATACAGTCGGCAACGCGAGCAGCCGCGAGGCCCTCGCCCCACCCGCCGAGGTTCGGCCGCAACCGCAGTTCTGCGCCATCGACGATCCGGAATGCGAGTCGTGCCAGTAATTTCAGCAGTCAGCGATCACAGCGAGAGGTAACGATGCTTCATTTCGAAGAAGATTTCGGGTCGGGGGTGGCACATCGGGCGCAGACGCGTCCCGCGCCGGGGGGCGCGGCCGATCCGGCGACGATTGCGGAGTTCGCGGGCGACGGATCCGCCCCTAGCGACACGCCGGCCGTCACACGACGCGTGTCGGCCGACGACAAGCGGATCATCAACGGTCAGACCGACGTCAATCAACTGGTGCCGTTCAAGTACGAGTGGGCATGGAAGAAATATCTCGATGCGTGCGCGAATCACTGGATGCCGCAGGAGATCCAGATGAGCCGCGACATCGCGCTGTGGAAGGATCCGAACGGACTCACCGACGACGAACGCCGTCTGGTGAAGCGCAACCTGGGCTTCTTCGTCACCGCCGATTCGTTGGCGGCGAACAACATCGTGCTCGGGACCTACCGCCACATCACCGCTCCGGAGTGCCGGCAATACCTGCTGCGCCAGGCCTTCGAAGAGGCGATCCATACGCACGCCTACCAGTACATCGTCGAGTCGCTGGGACTCGACGAGGCGGAAGTTTTCAACGCGTATCACGAGGTGGAGTCGATCCGCGGCAAGGATGAGTTCCTGATCCCCTTCATCGACACGCTGACCGATCCGACGTTTCGTACCGGGACGCCGGAGAACGATCAGAAGCTGTTGAAGAGCCTGATCGTGTTCGCATGCATCATGGAAGGGTTGTTCTTCTATGTGGGCTTCGTGCAGATTCTGGCGCTCGGCCGGCAGAACAAGATGACCGGCGCCGCCGAGCAGTATCAGTACATCCTTCGCGACGAGTCGATGCACTGCAACTTCGGCATCGATCTGATCAATACGATCAAGGGCGAGAATCCGCATCTGTGGACACCCGAGTTCCGCGAGGAGATCCGTCGTCTGATGCATACCGCGGTTGAACTCGAGTACCGCTATGCGGAGGACACGATGCCGCGCGGCGTATTGGGTCTGAATGCGCCGATGTTCAAGGAGTATCTGCGGTATATTGCCAATCGACGCTGTCAACAGATCGGTCTGGAGGCCCTCTTCACGGGCGCGAGCAATCCGTTCCCGTGGATGAGCGAGATGACCGATCTGAAAAAAGAGCGCAACTTCTTCGAAGCCCGCGTCATCGAGTATCAGACCGGTGGCGCGTTGTCGTGGGAGTGACGTGCAGACTGCCGGTTCCGAATTGATCGTCCGGATCGCATGGATCTCACGCAATCGGACGGTGCGATGCTAGGGAGTCTCTGATGGCGAAAAAGCTCGCAAAGAAATCGTCGGCGAAGAAAGCCTCTGCCCGGAAATCAACATCGGCCAAGCGCACCGCCAAGTCATCGCCATCGGCGCAAGCGCGCGGCACCGCGCTGACCCGAAAGGCCGTGAAGAAGACCGCCCGGCCGGCCGCCAGGAAAGCAGTCGCCAAGAAAACGGCCGCGAAGAAAACTGCGGTGAAAAAGAACGCGGCGACTGCTCAACGAGGCAGGGCAGTCGTCAAGGCAGCGGCGAAGCGTTCGCCGGTCAAAGCCGCAACCAGCAGCTTGAAAGTGGTGGCGAAGAACGCTGCGCCGATACGGGGGCCCGCGTCACCGGCGAAGTCGACCAGCGGTGCGCGTGCGAAGTCGGGCGCGAAATCGATCTCGAAATCCGACTTGGTGCAGCACCCGGCCGGAAGACCGCGGTTGCCCGACGCGCATGCGAGCGCGGAAAAAAAGACAGCCCCAAAACCGATGGTCGCCAGTGCTCCGAAAGAACCTGTGGTTGGGAGATCGATAGCGAAGCCCGCGACGGCAACTACGAATCACCCGGTGACAGCGTCCGCCTCGACTCTCGCAACACCCCGGCCGGTTACCGTGCCGGGAGCTTGGCCGTTCCCAATCTTCGGGCGCTGACCGTGCTTGAATCTCGACCGTTCCGACCCGTGTATCCCGCTTTTGATGCGCGGGCGCGACACCGGGCAGAAACGACTGGAGTTGCTTCCATCAGCCTTGTGGGCTGCAAGAAAATCATAGCAGACGGACCGGGGTGCGCCTATGTCCCCGGGTGTAAACTGCCGTAAAATTTCATAAGGTATTGATTCGACGATAAATTATTATTTTGTGCGGCGAACAGGACAGGCACGGCATAAACCCTACGGCGCACTCGGGAATGCGGTCGAATCTGCGTGCGAAGTGGTTGTTTTCAGACTCAACCCGGCGCGCCTGCACTAATCATGCGTTCGGCCAACGCCACGGCGCTCTGGAACGCACCCTCGACCCGCGCACCTGCCAGCCAGTCGCCGCAGGCGCCGGCACGGCGGGTAAGGTCGACCAGGCAAGGCACCTCGGCCTTTCCCACAGGCCCTGAATAGCGCCATCGATGCGCCTGCGCAGTCGCGGGGCTCACCGCCCTACCGAGCACGCGTGCAAATTCTGCAAGCATCGGCGCAACGACCGCTTCAGGAGTTTGCTCGCAGCGGACATCGCTCCATTCGCGTGCCGCGTGCAGCACCCAGCATGCTGACGGGTGACGGCCGGGTTTCGAATCGTTCCGGGCGATCCAGGTGAGCGATGAACCCGCCACGAAGGCGGCGTCGAAACTGACCGGTAGCGGCGCGTCGAAGCGCATCATCAGCGCCCAGCAGGCCACCATCGGGCAGGCGAGCGCCTCGCTACGCAGCGTCGGGGCGTCGACAAGCAGGTCGGCCGCCTGCGGCGAAGGGAGGGCGGCGATCAGCCAGTCGTAGGGG
>JACMMK010000447.1 GCA_014379045.1 Burkholderiales bacterium | reverse complement strand
GGTTGCCCGGCTACGAGTCGCGCGAGTGACAGGGCATCGTCGCGCCGGCCGCGACCCCCGCCGCGGTCCTCGCGCGGCTGCAACAGGGCTTCGCGCGTACGATGCACGACCCGGAACTCAAGGAGAAACTCGCCGCCGCGGGGGCGACGCCGGTCGGCAGTACCTCCGAGGAGTTCGCGCAGTTCCTGCGCAGCGAGTTCGCGGTCTGGCCGGCAGTGGTCAAGGGCGCGGGCCTGCGCGTCGATTGAAGCGGCGTGGTGCGCGCGTCGTCCGAAACGTAGCGAGGAATCTTGAATGGGCCATGCCACGTCGTGGATCGATCACTTCGTCGGTAATTTCAAGTGGTCGAACGCCACCCTGATCTGCAAGGGAATGGCGCCGTACGGCGCGGTCGCGATCGGCGAGATCGATCGCATCGGCGACGCGATGAACGCGCGCCACGATCGCGACCCCGACGACCCGATGATCTGGCAGGAGGAATGGTCGGCGCTGGCCGCACGCCTCGAGGCGCGCGCCGATGCCGAAGACGCGCTGGGCCATCGACATACGGCCGGCAACTACTATGTGCGCGCGGGCAATTACTGGTTCACCGGCGAGCGTTTCGTGCCTCCGGGCGAGCCGAAGCTGGCACTGTACCGGCGCGCGTTGCGCTGCTTCGATGCGGGCTTCGAGCGACGCTATCCGCGGATGGAGCGGGTCGAGGTTCCCTACGAAGGCCGGACATTGGCCGCGCGCTTTCTGCCGTCGCTGCAACAGACGCGCGGGGCGTTGCGGCGCGCGCCGACCGTCGTGCTGTTCAACGGCCTCGACAACTGCAAGGAGATGAGCGTGCTCTTCGCCGGCCTCGAGTTCTCGGCGCGCGGCTGGAACACGCTCGCGATCGACGGTCCGGGACAGGGCGAGTCGCTGCGTCTTCGCGGCATCCATACCCGCCACGACTACGAGGTCGCGGGGCGCGCCGCATACGACGCGGTAGCGGCGCGCGCCGATGTCGATCCCGCACGCGTCGCGGTGATGGGCTACAGCTTCGGGGGCTACTATGCACCGCGCATCGCAGCGTTCGACAAGCGCTTTGCCGCGTGCGTCGCGTTCGGCGCGATGCACTGGAGCATCCACGAGTGGGTCGACACGATCCGCCGTACTGTCGCGGTCGATGCGACGAAGAGCGCGCAGTCGTTTTTCCAGGTGCCCTGGGTGTTCGGGGCAGCGGACCTCGACGCCGCACTCGAGATGGCCAGGCGCTTCGATCTGACCGACGTCGCCCCGCAGATCGAGTGTCCATTCCTCGTGCTGCACGGGGCCAACGACCGTATCGTGCCACTCGATGCGGGCCAGCGCCTGTACGAGGCGGTGGGGTCGCGCAACAAGACCCTGAAGACGTTCTCGGTCGAGGAGGGCGGTGCCGAGCACTGCCAGGTCGACGATCGGCAGATGGGCGTCGACTACATCGCCGACTGGCTCGCGGCAAACGTGTGAAGCCAGCATCGGCCCCTGCGACCGTTTCGATCCGATGACCCCGCTCAACGAACTGTCCGCGACCGCCATCGTGCGCTCGATCGAAGCGGGTGAGGTCACCTGCGAAGCGGTCACCCGCGCCTGCCTCGAACGGATCGCGGCACGCGATGGTGCCGTCGGCGCATGGCAGCATGTCGAGCCGGCGCACGCGCTCGCGCAGGCACGCTCACTCGATG
>JACMMK010000446.1 GCA_014379045.1 Burkholderiales bacterium | reverse complement strand
GGGGCGTGCCGCCTTGGCGCGACCGCCCGGCGGCGCCGCGCCGGCACGCGGATTCGCGCGCGTCTGCGCGCCGGCCCGCGTCGGGCGCGATCTAGACCCGCTTGCGCTCATGGATCGCCTGCGCCAGCGTACCGCTGTCGACATGCTCGAGCTCGCCACCCACCGGAATACCGCGCGCGATACGCGTGCACGCGAGTCCGCGCGCGCCGAGCAGTTCGCCCAGGTAGTGCGCTGTCGCTTCGCCTTCCACCGTGTAGTTCATCGCCAGGATCACCTCGTTCACCTTGCCGTCGAGTGCCCGCGCAGTCAACCGCTCGAGGTCGAGTTCTGCCGGCCCCATGCCGTCGAGCGGCGACAGGCGGCCCATCAGTACGAAATAGCGTCCACCGAAACAGCGCGCCTGCTCGACCATCAGCGCGTCGGCCGGCATTTCCACGATGCACAGTTTCGATTCATCGCGGCGCGACGAGGCGCACAACACACACAGCGGCGCATCGCTGAAATCGTTGCAGAGCTCACAGTGCTGGACCTGGGTCAGGGCCGCGTCGAGCGACGACGCCAAGCGCCTCGCGCCGGCGCGATCGTGCTGCAACAGATGATAGGCCATCCGCTGCGCGCTCTTCGGTCCGACACCGGGCAGACAGCGCAACGCTTCCATCAGTGCAGCCAGGGCGCTGGGCGCACTGATCAAGCGTGCGGCTCCGTTGGGTGAACCCTTCGAACACCAGGAAGCGGCGTGCGCGCAGCGCCGAGGGCCCGCAGCATCTTCAGAACGGCATCTTGAAGCCCGGCGGCAGGCCCATGCCGGCGCTCATGCCCGCCATGCGCTCCTGTACCGTCGCGTCGACCTTGCGTACCGCATCGTTGACCGCCGCCGCGATCAGATCTTCGAGCAACTCGCGGTCGTCGCCGACCACGCTCGGGTCGATCACGACGCGTTTGACGTCGTGCCGGCAGGTCATCGTGATCTTGACCAGACCGGCGCCCGCCTGGCCTTCGACCTCCTCGGTCGCGAGCTGTTCCTGCATGCGGCGCATGTGCTCCTGCATCTGCTGCGCCTGCTTCATCAAGTTGCCGATGGCACCTTTCATCTCGGGCCTTTTCAGGTGGGTTCGCGTTGGGAAGGGTTCGACGCACGGACTGCGCTCGCGCTCTGGAGGGAACTGTCCGGCCCGGTACGCGCGGCGGCACCGGGGTCGGGCGCCACGCCGGGAACAACGTTATCCGCCGGCGCGGCGTTGCTCGGGACGATCGACCCTTCGTCCAACCGCGCATCGAACTGTTCGATCAGATCGCGCACGAACGGGTCGGATTCGATTGCCGCTACTGCGTCGACCTGCCGCATCTGCCGCGCCCGGGCGGCGAGTTCCACCGGTGTTTCGTTCTGCGGTGCACCCAGCCTGACGCGCAACACGACCGCCTCGCCCAGTTCGCGCGCGAGATGCTGCTGGAGCTTATCCTGATACGCCTTCTCGAGCAGATGCCGGTGCGCTTCGGGCAGCACCAGATCGATGCGCTGGCCACCTGCGTCGTGCTCGTAGCTTGTCAGTTCGCAATGCTGCGCGAGCATCCGGGCCATTCCCGGCACATTGGCAGTCGCGATGAACTCAGCCCAACCCGCGCGCGTCAGCTTTTTTTTTTCCCCCGCAGCCGTCACGTTGCCGGTGGCGGTTCCGGTGGTGGTTGCCGTCGTGATTCCGGTGATGACCGGGGCGATCGTCGTCCGCTCGCCGGATCCTGCCGCAGCGGGCTGCGTCGCACGCGGCGCCGAGGGGGC
>JACMMK010000050.1 GCA_014379045.1 Burkholderiales bacterium | reverse complement strand
CGCCGAGTACGCGCGCGGCTGACGGCGCGGGAACCCGAGTGCGTCCGCGGCCGAACAGCAGCGCGTCCTTGCGACCACCCTGGGCCTGGGCCTCGTCGGCGAGCAGCGTGCAAGTTTCTTCGCCGAGGCCTGCGATCATCACGGACAGACCATCGAGGATGCAGCGTCGGCCGATCCGCGCCGCTTCCCGCGGGATGTCGGCGAGCGTCAGCGCTTCGATGAAGCGCGCGGCGTCGGCGGTGACGGTGGTCGGGTAGGGTGACGCCATGAAGGAAATCTCGTTGCAGTGGTCGGGGAGGCGGTGCCCGGAGTGATCGAGGTCGTTGCAGGCGTTCGGGCGGTCACGCACGCAGCAACGGACGCAGTTCACATACGTCCTTCAACTTGTCGAGCGTCCACACCCGTTCGATTAGCGCGCGCGTTCTGCGTTTGCCGAGAATCGGCGTGAGCAGGTCGTCGCACTTCGCTTCGACCTCGACCCGGGTCATCGGATTCTGCGCGGTGCCCTTGACCACTTCGGTGTGGTGGCGCAGCGCGCGGCCATCGGCGAGGTGCAGCGTGACGATCGCCTGACGCCCACCCGCAGCAGTCAGTGCCGGCGAGGGCACGAGCTCGATCAGACGACGCACGGCGCGCACCTGTCTGTCTTTCATCCGCGCGACGTCATGCGACGACACGAAGGTGACTGTGCCGTCGATCAACACCAGGGCGACCAGGTGCTGCAGACAGATGTCGGGCATGTCGCGGTCGTTGACGATCGCGGCTTCGTGGTCCTGGATCTCGACCACGGCGCGCTTCACCTCGCGCGCATTGATGCGATGCGTGCTCACCAGCGCCTGGGTCGAGTCGAGTGCAGCCTGGATCGGCGAGCCCACCGACCACTTCTTGAGGTTCGAGTTCATGATCTCGAAGGTCACGCCGAGTTCCTCGATCAGCGCCTCGGGACGCACATGGGGCGAGGCGTAGGCGACGAAGAAATTGCGCTCACCGGCGAACACGTCCGGCACGCCGGTGAAGCCATGGGCGACCATCGCCGCGGCAGCGAGGCCGTGGCTCGCTGGCATGCCGCCGAAGTCGAACGCCTTCTCGATGTGATCGGGGTCGCGCATCCAGCACGACACGCCGGAGGCCTGCTGTGCCGCATAGGACAGCGCCGAGCGCACCTTCGCGGCATCGAGGCCGGCGAGCGCGCACGCTGCCGCGGTCGCGCCGAAATGCGCACCGAAGCTGTGGGTCGAATGCCCGGCGAGGTGGAAGCGCACCGCCCCAAGCGCGAAACTCGCGCGCGCGCCGATGTCGTAGCCTAGCGCCAGCGCGCGCAGCAGTTGGGTGCCGGTGCGATGCTCACGCTCAGCCATCGCCAGTGCCGCCGGCACCACCGCACATCCGGGATGGTGGAACGAGGGCTGGTGCGAGTCGTCAGTCTCGTCGGCATGGGCGAGCATGCCGCCGGCCAGGGCGGCGTTGTACGCGCTGGTGACGAGCCGGCTGCCGGGCACGCACGCCTCGCGCTTGCCTCCGAGCGAGGCGACGTACGAGAGCGCGATCGTACCCGGCCCGAGCCTTGAGCCCGAGATCATGGCCGCGAGCGTGTCGAGCAGGTGGTGCTTCGCCTTCTCGATGACCTCCGAGGGCAGCGCGGTACGCGGGGCGGCGGCGATGTATGCGGACAGACGCGCGGTCAGCGGTGAGATCGGTGCGGCATCCGTCGCAGTGGCGCGGGGTCGTGCTGTGGACATGGGTTCCTCGGGCGGTCTATTCCGCTTTGATGTTCGCTGCTTTCACGACCTTCGCCCAGCGCACGATCTCCGTGCCGATCGCCTGACGGAACTCGTCGGGCGAACTGGCGATGATCTCCATGCCGAGCACCTGGAAGCGCTCGATCGTGTCGGGTTGCTTCAGCACCGTCGTCACGCCCTTGACCAGCCGGTCGACGATCGGCTTCGGTGTGCTGCGCGGGACGAACATGCCCTGCCAGTCGCGCACCTCGAACTCCGGCAGTCCGGCTTCGATCATCGTCGGCACATCGGGCAGCAACGCAGAGCGCGCCCGCGAGGAGACGGCGAGCGGGCGCAGCCTGCCGTCCTTGATGAACGGCAGCGCCGAGGTCATCGAGGCGAAGCTCATCGTCACGTTGCCGCCGACCAGATCGGCCATCGCCGGTCCGCCGCCCTTGTACGGAATATGCGTCATCTTCGTGCCGGTCTGCAGTGCGAAGAACTCGCCGGTCAGGTGCGGGGCGCCGCCGATGCCCGACGAGGCGAACGTGGGTTCGCCGGGTTTCTGCCGGGCAAATGCGATCAGGTCTTTCACCGAGCGGATCGGCGACTTCGCGTTGACGACCAGCACGTTGCCGACGGCCGCGGTCATCGTGATCGGTTCGAAATCGCGGACCGGATCATAGGTCAGCATGAACAGGCTGACGTTGACCGAATGCGAACCGATCGTGCCGAACAACACGGTGTATCCGTCCGGGTTCGCCTTCGCGCCGAGCTCCGAGCCGACGATACCGGTCGCCCCCGGGCGATTGTCGATCAGCACCTGCTGCCCCCACAACTCGGTCAGCTTCTGACCGATGATGCGCGCGGCGCCATCGGTGCTGCCGCCCGGTGGGAACGGCACGATCAATCGGATCGGGCGGTCCGGGTAGGTCGGCGATGCCTCGCGCGCCTGCGCGGCCGCGAGCATCGGACACAGCAGCGCAGCGGCTGCGAACATCCAGGCCACCGGGCGAGGTTCGGGATTGGGGACGCGGGGTCCGGGGTTCGGCATCCGACGCTTGATCATCGCGGGCTGAGTCCTTCGCTGTGAACTTCGGTTCTCTGGTTCAATTCGCGCATGCCCCAGTTCGCGGTCGCAGCGAGTCTGCCGTCTTCATGATCGAGCCCCATCCACTGCACCCCCAACGGCATTTCGTCGACGCTCAGCAGCGGCAGACTGAAGGTCGGGAATCCGAGCCCGGACCAATACGCAAGGAAGGTGCGGCTGCCGGTGAAGGTGAAGCCCTGCGGCGCGATACTCGAACACGGCAGCGTGATGAAGCCGTCGGTACCGCCGGCGACCGAACGCACTTCGGCTTGCATGCGGGTGCGCGCCACCAGCAAGGCTTCGTAGCGCTCGGGCGTGATCGACTGCGCCTTGTCGATCATCGTGCGGATGCGCTCGCCGATCAGCGTGCCGTGGCGTTGCACGTATTCTTCGAAAGGCCAGCGCATCTCGTAGGCGAGGATGTCCAGCCCGCTGTCGACCCACGCGTCGAGCTTCGCTTCGAGCTGCGCGACGCGCCGGTCGTTGTCACGGCTGATCACCCTCACACCGCGATCGACAAGCGCGGCGGTGAAAGCGCCGAAGGCCGCTTCAGTGGCCGAGTCGATCTCGGTCCAGCCTTTCGTGTGCAGGTGGATCAGACGACGCGGTTTGACCGCTGCCGGCGCGACGGGGCCGGCGCCGGTCAACGGCCGTTGCCCCGGACTGCCCAGCGCGACCGACGTCTGCGACGCCGTGCACCAGACGTCGTCCAGCGTCGCGCCGATGATGCCGAGATGATCGAGCGTGCGCGACAGCGGATGCACGCCACCCAGCGGCAGCGTACCGTGCGTCGGCTTGAACCCGACCGCACCGTTGTACGACGCGGGACGGATCGTCGAGCCCTGGGTCTGCGTGCCGAAGGCGACCGGCACCATGCCGGCCCCCACCGCTGCCGCCGACCCGCTGGATGATCCGCCCGGGGTTCGCAGTGGGTCGAAGGCGTTGGTGGTGGCGCCTGCGTAGCCGACGGCGAACTCGGTGGTCACGGTCTTGCCGACGATCACCGCACCGCCCTTGCGCATCGCATGCACCGGCGCCGCATCGTAGTGGCTGTGCCAGCCATCGAACGCGGGACTGTTCATCTGCGTCGGCAGATCTCGGGTCGCGATGATGTCCTTGACCGCGAGCGGACAGCCATCGACCGGCGACAGCGGCTGGCGCGCGCGATAGCGTGCCGACGAGGCGTCCGCGGCCGCGCGCGCGCCCTCGAAGTCGAGCGTGACCCACGCCTTCAACACCGGCTCGCGTGCCTCGATCGTAGCGATGCAGCGTTCGAGCAGGTCGCGCGGCGTGTCGCTGCCCGTGATGAAATTCGCGCGCGCCGCGGTGAACGAGATCGCGTGCGGGTTGTTCCAGCGCACCATGGGAGTCTCCGCGCTACTTTACGAGGAGGGCGGTCAACTCGCGCACGTCGGGCAGCTGTTCGAGATTGCGCAAGATTTCGACAATGCGCTCGGCGTTGGTACGCGGCCATTTCGCGAACGCGCAGCACCCGTGGAACTTCTCGGCGACTTCGTCGAAGCTCATCGGGTTGATCGGACTGCCCTTGCCGAAGTCCGAAGAACCTTCGATCCGGCTGCCGTCCTTCATCTCGATCTCGATGATCGTCGTCATCCTGTCGTAGCCGGCCGCCTCGGCGCGGGGATGAACCCCGAACTCGATGCGTTCGATCATCGCACGCACGTCGGGGCGCAGCACGACCTCGTCGGTGAACTCCGGCAGGTTGGCGCGGCCGTCGAGCAGCAGGATCGCCATGCAGAACTCCATGCTGAACTTCGCCTGAAGCTCGTTCTGCGGCCGGTGATGGATCAGCGCGTTGGGCATGTTCTGGTTGGTGCCCACCTTGACCCGCTCGACCTGGTCGGCCCGGATGGCGTGCTGGCGGATCAGCTCCAGCATCTTCGTCATCCCGGGGTGAGTCAGCGAACCCGACGGATGCGGCTTGATCGACACGCCCGGACTCGCGAAGGTCCACGGATGCCCGAGCACGCCGTTGATCGATGTGTCGTCCCAGCCGCCGCCCGCGGCCTTGAAGAAGCCACGGCCGGCTTCCAGAATGTTGGGCGCGGCGGTCCACCCGAGCTGCGCCAGGTCGGCTGCGAATACGCCGGACTCGGCGGCCCGCCCCGCGTGGAACGGCTTGGTCATCGTGCCGAAATTCTCGCGCAGTCCCGCCGACTGGCTGCCGGCGATCGACAGCGCGCGCAGCAGCGCCTCCTTGGGCAGGCCGACCAGCTTCGATGCCGCGGCCGCCGCGGCGAACGTGCCGCAGGTGGCGGTTGCGTGGAAGCCGTGCTGATAGTGACGCGGATCGATCGCCTCGGCGATCTTGCACTCGACCTCGACGCCCAGATGGTAGGCGAGCATCAGGTCACGTCCCGAGCGCCCGTCGCGCTCGCCGATCGCGAGCGCCGCGGGCAGGCACGGCGCGGTCGGATGCGTGAGCAATCCGTAAACGCGGTCTTTCGCGACGGCGAGTTGCGTGTCGTCGTAGTCGTCGGCGTGAATGCCGACGCCGTTCGCGAAGGCGGCGAAGCGCGGTGGCAACCTGAGCGACATGCCGATCGCCGAGCAGGGCCCGGCGCTGAACCCCTGCGCGGCGAGGTACTCGTGCACGATCTTGCCGGAATGCGCGACTGACCCGGACAGTGCCAGGCCGAGTCCGTCGAGGATCGACTTCTTGCCGACTTCGATCACCGCGGCCGGGATATCGTCGTAGTCCGTCGCCAGGATGAAGTCGGCGACATAACCGGTCAGGGATGCCGCAGACGACGTTCCGGCAGTTGAATCGGCGGGCATGCAGCGGTCTCCTCGATCGTGACGTTGAACGCCGCGGAGTGTACCAAAGGCGTCTGCCGCCACCGACGCAGTGCGGTTACTCGACGACCAGTTTTAATTGCCGGATGATCGGCGTGAACTGCTGGATCTGCTTGCGCAGCAGCGCGTCCATCTCTGCGCCGGTGGAGCCGACCGGCTCCGCCGCGAGATCGATCAGGCGCTTGACCACGTCGGGGTGGCGCGCAGCCGCCGCGGCTTCACGCGACAGGCGTTCGAGCACGTCTTTCGGCGTCTTCGCCGGCGCGAACAAGCCGTTCCAGCCTTCGATCTCCATCTGCGGGAAGCCGAGTTCGCGCACCGTCGGCACGTCGGGAAGTACGGCGAGGCGTTTCGGCGCCGTGGTCGCGAGGCCGCGCAGTTCGCCCTTGCGGATGTTCTCGAGACAGGTGGAGAGCTGATCGCCGCCGAAGTCGAGCCGGCCTGCGAGCAGTTCGAGACGCAGCGGGTTCGCTCCCTTGAACGGGATATGCGTCATCTCGATGTTCGCCAGGCGTTTGAGCATCTCGCCGAGCACATTCATTACCGAACCCGGGCCGGTCGAGCCGTAGTTGTAGGAGATCTTGCGGTTGCTCTGGAGGAGTTTGGAGAACTGGGCCAGATCCTTCGCGGGGACGTTCGGATGCGCGAGCAGCATGAACGGGACGTTTGCCGACAGCGATACGCCGGCGAAGTCGTTGTCGATGCTGTAGAGCGGCTTGCCCTGCAAGGCCTGGACCGTAGAGGCGAGCGGGAAGGTGAGGTTGTGCATCATCATCGTGTAGCCGTCGGGGCTCGCGCGGGCGACGATCTCTGCGCCGATCGTGCCGCCGGCGCCGCCGCGATTCTCGACGAGGACCGGCTGCCCCATCGATTCGCTCATCCGCTGCGCGATGAAGCGCGCGATCACGTCGGTCGTGCCGCCTGCCGGGAACGGCACGATGATGCGGATCGGCTTTACCGGAAACGACTGGGCGCGGGCCGGAGACAGGGACGCCAGCGCAGAGCTGGCGGTGGTGACGAGCAGGCGACGTCGGGTTGCGTCCATCGGTGGACTCCTCCTGAGGCGATAGGCCGGATCGATCCGGTCTCGTACGCAATGCTGCGGGCCGTAAAGCGACTGTCACCAAAAAATGACAAAAGCGATGTCAATATATCACGACAATGTGCTTTAATATGATCCGTCCGCCGGGCCCTCCCCGGCGGGCGTGAAGTGAACATCCTCCGACGAGGCGTTCGACCGGACTTTCCGTCCGGTCTTTTTTTCACCTCAGCGTGCCGGGGCGGTCGACGGCGACGAATATGTCGCGCTCAATGGCGTCTGCGCGGCGCAGCTTCTGTAGAAGCCGTTCACGCCTTCGCTCAACGCCCGCCAGGCCGGGCGCCGCAACGCTCAGCGCGTTGCACCACCGCAGCGCCTGGTCGAAGTCATGCGTCACATGCTCGTGATACTTCGCCAATGCTTCGTGCCCCGCGGGCGCGCCACGTTCGGCGAGTTCGCGCCAAAGACGCGTCGCATTGGGCCAGTCGTGCCGCGCACGATGCAGCACGGCGAGTTCGAGCAGCGCGCGCGCGTCGAGCGAAGCTTCCGCACCCGTCAGATGCGCCCGTGCGGATTCAGGCCTGCGTCGGCGAACCTGCATGCGTGCGATCGAAGCGCTGTCTCGCGCCAGCATCGATAACGCTTCAGCGGCGATGCCAGGCGCGCTGGCGATGCCAGTGCTTCGGTCCGCCATGCCGAGCGGTACCAGATAGACGGTCGACAGCGCCGGCACGAGCGCGGCGAGCGACAACAGATCGACACGGTTGTGCTCGACCAGCGACGCGAGTTCGCTGGTGTCGCCGAACTGTACGAAATCGGCCCACACCGCCGGAATCCGGTGGCCGGGGAGATCGTGTTCACGGTGGACGCCGAGCAGCCGTTGCTCGGCGGTCTGCAGGCGGCAGTCGGGCCAGTGCCGGCCGAACGCGGTGCGCGTCGGATGCAGCAGGTCGTGATGCACCCGACCGGACAGCGAATCGGCAAGACGGGCGAGCTTGAGACGGGTCGAGAGCAGCGGCAGATCGAACGACTTGCCGTTGTACGTTACCCATTCGACCTGCGGGCTGAGCCGCTGCGACAACGTCTCGAGCAGCGCGACTTCGGCGGAAAAACGCGTGATCAGCCATTGCGTGAAAACCAGCGCGTCGCCGCGTACCTGCGCGACACCGATCAGGAACGCGAGCGTGCCGGTGCCCCCGGCAAGACCGGTCGTCTCGGTATCGATGAACACGAGATCGGCTGCCGGATCGTTCGTCGGCCGATCGGCTTCGGCAGTGGTCAGCCAGCGCAGGTCGGGGCGGGCGAGACTGGCGAGCGACTGGCGACCGTGCAATCGATCGAGCGGGTGCCGATGCTCGATCTCGATCAACCCCGCCGTGCGCAGCGTTCCCCCAAGGCGCTCGGCCAGTTGCATATCCGTTGGACGCGTGAACGCGCGCGCACGGGTTGCTAGACGCTGAAGGCGTTGCGCGAAGGTAAACGTGCCGGCCGAGGCCGGCTCAGGGGGTGCGCCGAGCTCAGCCGAAACCGACGGTGTCGACGTGCCGGGTGTGTCGATCTGCGCGCGCAGGGGCGATGCCGACGCTGACGCCGGTGCTGACGCCGGTGCCGACGTCGGTGCCGTCGTCAGTGCCGTCGTCAGCGCAGGCGGTTCAGTCACGGCCGACGCCGTCCTTCTGCCGCTTTGTCTTGCGAGCAGCGCCAGTCGGTTCGCCAACGGCGCCGGGTGATTCACGACGCGGCGCGGGCCGGCAGCGGCCGCAGCGCCGACTTGTCATCTGCGCCGAAGCGACTGCGTGCTTCGAGCGGTTGCGCATCGAGCGTTTTCGGTGCGGCGACGCCGAGCAGGGCGAGCACGACGAGCGCATGACGCTTTGGATCGCGGCCCGACTTCTCGTCGGAGTTCAGGATGGGTCCGACGCAGGCCGGGCAGCCCTGCGCACAGTCACAGGCGTGCACGAGCGCGGCGGCGTGCGCGAGTACCTTGTCACGCAGGTCGTACAGCGGCGTCGACAGGCCGACGCCCCCGGGATGGTTGTCGTACAGGAACACGGTCGGCGAAAACGATGCATCGACAACGCTATCGAGCGTCGCCAGATCGAGCGGGCGATCGTCACCGTCGCGCAATCGCCCTCGACCGTCGGCGTCGATCGTTGCGTGCCAACGGCCGTCGGCATCGCCGACTGCGCGCCCGAGGTCGCGCACCTCGCACATCGACACCAGGGCCGCGACATGATGCAGCGCATACGCCGCGCCGAGGAAACCATCGAGTGCCTGCCAGCGCTTCGCGAATGCCCGTTCGAGCGCCTGCGGGTCGACCCGCCACCAGACGGCACTCGTATGCATCTCATGGTCGGGCAGGCGCACCTCGCCGTAGCCGATGTTCTCGTGCGTGTAGTAGCGGATCTTCTTGTAGCCGGCGACGCGCCGCACGACATGCACCTCGCCCCGCACGACGATTGCGTGCGCAACCGTCTCGTGCTCGAAGTCGTCGAGCACCTTCAGCCGGGTATAGTCGATCGCGTCGGTGTAGTAATCGACATCGGTGCGCGTGACGAATGCCTTGCGTCCTTCCCAGTCGAGGCGCTCGACCTGCCAGGGACGGCTCTGCACCATGTAGATCGCGCCTTCGTACAGCGTCAGCGGGGCGCTCGACCAGTCGACTTCGGCGATTACGTTGCGCGCCCCGTCGGTCGCATCGATGACGACGAAATTGCCTTCGGCGATCGCGCGCAGGCTGACCGAGTTGGCGGGGTAGCTGTCGGCGATCCAGTGCCAGCGATCGCCTTCGCGGTGTACGACCTGCTCGCTCGCGAGATAGTCGAGCATGTCGGAAAGCGGCGGCGCGCCGAACGACTCGCTGGCCTCGAATGGCAGTTCAAAGGCGGCACAGCGGATATGCTCCATCAGGATCAGCAGTTGGTCGGGGTCGATCAGCGCGTGTTCGGGGGAGGCGCCGAAGAAGAATTCGGGATGACGCACGATGTACTGATCGAGCGGCTCGCTGCTCGCCACCAGCACGCCGAGCGACGTGCGCTGGCGACGTCCCGCCCGGCCCAGGCGCTGCCAGGTGCCCGCGATGGTTCCGGGGTAGCCGTTGAGCAGGCAGACATCGAGTGCGCCGATGTCCACACCCAACTCGAGTGCCGACGTCGATACGACACAGTCGAGCGTACCCGCGCGCAGGCGTCGTTCGATGTCACGCCGTTCCGTCGGCAGATACCCGCCGCGGTAGGCGGCGACCCGGGGGGGCGCGCGCGGGTCGGGATCGAACACATCCTTCAGATATTTGGTCAGCACTTCGACGGCGAGCCGGGAGTTGGCGAACACGATCGTCGACAACGCATGGCGCACGGCGATGCGCGCGAGCCGTGTCACCTGTGAGCGGCTCGAGGCGCGCAGTCCGAGATCGGCATTGATCACCGGCGGATTCCACAGCAGCACGTGCTTGTCGCCCGACGGTGCGCCGTTGTCGGTGATGCCGTGGACGGGCGCGCCGAGGAGCCGCTCGGCAAGCTCGACCGGATTGGCGATCGTCGCCGAGCACAGGATGAACGTCGGCCGCGCGCCGTAGAACAGACAGATGCGCTGCAGGCGCCGCAGCACGTTCGCCACGTGGGAGCCGAACACCCCACGATAGGTGTGCATCTCGTCGATGACGACATAGCGCAGGCTTTCAAAAAGTTGCGCCCATTTCGTGTGGTGAGGGAGGATCGCCTGGTGCAACATGTCCGGATTCGATACGACGATATCGGCGTGCGTGCGCACGGCGCGCCGTGCATCGCCCGGCGTGTCGCCATCGAAGGTGAATGCACGCACGCCGAGTTCACCGGCCTCGTTCAACGCGAGCAGCTCGGCGACCTGGTCCTGTGCGAGTGCCTTGGTCGGAAACAGGTACAGCGACTTCGCGCCCGATTCGCGCGCCGCCTGCAACGCAGGCAGGTTGTAGCAGAGCGTCTTGCCCGAGGCGGTCGGGGTGACTACCACGGTGTGCCTGCCGGCGCGTACGCTGTCCCACGCCTGGCGCTGGTGCGAATAAAGCGACTGGATGCCACGCGTGGCAAGCGCGCGTTGCAACGCGGGATCGAGATCGTCGGGGAACGGCTCGAACTTCGCCGTGCGTGCCGGCGCCACCCGGTGCGCGGTGATGCGATCGCCATAGCGGCGCTCGAGTTGCGCGAGCAGCGGCTCCAGCGCACGCCCGCGGCTGCCGGGTTCGGTGCGCCCGTCGCTGCGACTTCTCGGACGCAGTGCGCGCACGGTACCGGGTTGGTGCGGCGTCACTGCGCGCTCGACGTCGGCATCGAAGGCGGCGTCGGCCCTCGGCGGGGTAGCGGATGAAGCGGTCGGGATCGAGTTCGTCATCGCGGGTGGGAGCAGAGGAGTTGGGGTTCCGGGTGCGCAGGGGGTGCTTCAACGGCGGTCGCGCTGATCGACGCCGGGAGCGCGTCCGATTCCGGACGTTCTCCATCCGTTCTCCATGCGATACTATGAAACCGGCGCAACAAACACAAGACGGGACGTCATGAGCGACGGCGAGCGGCCCACCACGTTCGATCGGCTGACTAACAGGCAGCGCGCGGTGCTGCTGTGGCTGGTGGAACATGGGTCCGACGCCCCGGATCCGCTGTCGCTCGATGCCGTCTGCGCGGGGCTGGGACTGACCTCGCGCGGCTCGTTGCATAAACACGTGCAGGCGCTGGTCGCGGCCGGCTTCGTCCAGCCCCTGCGAGGCCGGCAGCGCGGCCTGGCGTTGACCGAAGCCGGCCGGCGCGCCACGCGGACCACGCAACAGACATTGCTGGATGATGAAACGCCGGCTTCACGCGTGGGCAGCATCCCAACGCTGCCGCTTCTCGGTCGTGTCGCCGCAGGGCGGCCGATCGAGGCGATCGAGCAGGAGGAACGCATCGAAATCGGCGCCGAATGGGCTGCGCGCGCCGATCACTACGCGCTGATCGTCCGTGGCGACTCGATGATCGAGGAGGGCATCCACGACGGCGACATCGTGGTCGTCGAACACCGCACGTCGGCCCGCAACGGCGAACTGGTGATCGCGTTGATCGACGGCACCGAGGCGACGCTGAAACGCTTCGAACAACGCGCGCACGAGATCGTGCTCCATCCTGCCAACTCGACGATGTTGCCATTGGTATTCCGCCCGGAGCAGGTTACGATCCGTGGGGCAGTCAAGGGGCTGATACGCAGGTACGGATGAAGCGGCGCGGGTTACTCGCAGCAATCGCCTCGGTGGCGATGGTCGGTGAAACGAGGGCGCAAGCGGCGCCACGTGCGCTGTCGGTCGAGGTCGAGGCGTTCATCGACGACATGGTCGAGCGGCATCGGTTCGATCGCGATGCGCTGCGCGCCCTGTTCGGACGCGTACGCTCGCAGTCGCAGGTGCTCGGCGCGATGCAGTCGCAGTCGCAACCCAGGCCGTGGTTCGACTATCGGCCCGCGTTCGTCAATCGCACCCGGGTGGTCGGCGGGGCGCGTTTCTGGCAGGACAACGCCACCACGTTGACTCGCGCACAGGCCCAGTTCGGTGTGCCTGCCGAGCTGATCGTCGCGACGATCGCCGCCGAGACGCTGTTCGGCAAGATGATGGGCGCGCATCCGGTGCTCGACTCGCTCGCGACGCTCGCCTTCGAGTTCCCGCGCCGCGCTGAATTCTTTCGCGGCGAGCTCGAGCAGTTCCTGCTGTTGTCGCGCGAACTCGGGCTCGACGCGGCCCAGCCGCGCGGGTCGTTCGCGGGCGCGATGGGTATTCCGCAGTTCATGCCCACCAGCTATCGCAAGTTCGCGGTCGACTTCGACAACGACGGTCGGATCGACCTCTGGCGCAGCGCGCCCGACGCGATCGGCAGCGTCGCCAACTACTACCGCTTGTTCGGCTGGATCGCCGGCGGACCGGTGGCGATAAGGGTGAGTGCGCCGGCCGAGATCGCCGAGGCGCAGGTGAAGCTCGGTATCAAGCCGCATACCCCGGTCGGCGCGCTGCGCGAACTCGGATTCATGCCCGCGCTCGAGGTCGATCCGGCGCTGCTGGCGATGGTGTTCCCGCTGATCACGCGGGAGGGCACCGACTATTGGCTGGGCTTCGACAATTTCTACGTGATCACGCGCTACAACCGCGCGATTCACTATGCGATGGCAGTGCACGAACTCGCGCGCGAGATCCTCGCGGCGCGCGTCGCCGCGACGGCGCGGCCTTGACGCACTCGACCGGCGCGGCCCCGCCTCGCGACCGGTTCATCGATGGCTTGCGCGGCCTCGCACTCGGCGGTGTGCTGGTCGTGAACTCGATGTCGTTCCCGCATGTATTCAGTTCACCGATCGGCGTCGTCGACCCGCCGGACTCGTCCACGGCGCTCGCTGTGCACGCGTTCTGCGCCGCGGTGTTCCAGGCGAAGAGCTACCCGCTGCTGATGTTCCTGGTCGGCTATGCCTGGGCGATGCGCGTACGCCGCCGGCGCGGCACGACGATCGCCGACGTCGCGAGCACGCGGCGCCGGCAGATGCTCCGACAGGGGATGCTCGGCGTGCTTCACGGCATGTTCGTGTATTTCGGCGACATTCTTTCCTGGCTCGCCCTGTTGGGCGTGATGCTGATCGGCGCTCCGCGCGTGCGCCTGCGCCGACTGTGTGCGCGCTTTCGGCTATGGGGGGCGATCTGGCTGTTGTTCGGCGGTGCGACGTGCCTGTGGCTGATCCTCGGCGGTGAACCGTTGCCCGGCACCGGGCACTGGCTGACCGACGCACGCTCGTGGTCGGACGTATTCGCGTTGCAGCGCATCGCCTACGCCTCATTCGTATTCCAGGTGCCGTGGCAGGTGCCGATGATGTTGGCATTGGGCACGCTGGGCGTGCTGGCCGGGCGCCTGCGCATCCTCGAGCGGGCGCGGCTCGGCGCACGCGTCTGGAGGCTCGGGGTCAGCGTGGCACTGCCGATCGGCATCGTCGCCAACGCGCTGCTCGCGCTGTGGGTGATCCGCCTGCAGCGCGAAAGCGGGGGCGATCTGACGCCGAGCGACCTGTCGAGCCAGTTCGCGGGTCCGGTGCTCGCGCTGGGCCTCGTCTGCCTGCTCGCGCGCGAATGGCATGCGGGTCGGGCGCAGTGGCTCGGCGCATTCGTGCCGCTGGGTCGGATGACGATGTCCTGTTACATCGCGCACACGCTGACGTGCATGGTGCTGTTCGCGGGCCCCGCGGGCGCGCTCGCGCCACGCTTCGGGTCGGTCGGACTGTTCGGCTTCGGACTTGCCTTCTGGGTGTGCGCGGTTGCGCTCGCCCCGGTCTGGCAGGCTCAGTTCGGGACCGGTCCGCTCGAGCGCTGGGTACGCGCAGGCTGGGGCAGGCCGCGCGCACCGTCGGAGCCGGGCGCGGGACCGTCCCCTTCGCGTCGGAACACGATCACATGATCGGCTTCGATCCGGATGCCGATCTCTTCACCGAGCGCGTGGTTGTGGTGACTCGGCACCACCGACAAGGCCTGGCGGCCATCGGGTAACGTGAGCGTGTAGAGGATGTCTGCGCCGCGAAACGCCTTGTGCACGACGCGCGCCTTCAGCGGGCTTGCGTCGTCGTGAACGATGTCGTCGGGGCGCAGCAGCACATCGACCTCGCGCACCGGCGCAACATCGCCCTCGTCGGAGCCACTCGCCAGTCGACCGGTCAATGTGCCGAAGCCGATGTCGATGCGATGGTCGTCGAGCACGACACCCGGCACGAATACCCCCTTGCCGATGAAGTCGGCGACGAACCGGTCGGCCGGCCGGTGATAGAGGTTGTATGGCGTGTCCCATTGCGCGAGGTGCCCGCGATGCAGGATGCCGATCTCGTCGGCGACCGCGAAGGCTTCGATCTGGTCGTGCGTCACCAGGATCGCCGTCGTGCCCTGCTGTTTCAGGATGTCGCGTACTTCCTGTCCGAGTCGCTCGCGCATTTCGACATCGAGATTCGAAAAGGGTTCGTCGAGCAGCAGCAGTTCGGGTTTGGGCGCGAGCGCCCGGGCGAGCGCAACTCGCTGCTGCTGGCCCCCCGAGAGTTCGTGGGGATAAGCACTGCCCGACCGTTGAAGTCCGATCACCTCGAGCAGTTCGTCCACGCGCCGGGTACGCACTGCGCGCGCCAGGCTGCGCAGGCCGAAGCCGATGTTCGCGGCGACGCTCAGGTGCGGAAACAGCGCGTAGTCCTGGAACACCATGCCGACCTGGCGCTTCTCGGGCGGCGCCTGCCGTTCCCGTCGGGCGACCTCGACGCCGTTGATGTGGATGCTGCCTTCGGTGATCGGCTCGAAGCCCGCGATACAACGCAACACCGTGGTCTTGCCCGAACCGCTCGCTCCGAGCAGGCATCCGATCTGCCCGCGCGCGAGCGTGAACGAGAGTTGATCGAATACGCAGACGTCGCCGTAGCAGTGGCTCACCCGGTCGAAGCGCAGAACGGCATCCATGGGCATGCGTGGCCTGTAACTGGGACGGTTGGGTGTCGGGTGCGGGAGTCGATGCGCGGCATCGACGGCGTCGAGGCACGCCGCCAAAGCCAAATGAGAACGGTTCGCTTTTCATTATAGCGACGCTCGGGCAGAATCCGGGCCCGCGTTCACTGGACTGCGTGGCCAGCCCGAAGGCTGCCGGCAAGCGTCGCCCCCGTGCCATCGTTTCGCGCCCTCAAGTCTCCGCTGGTCGTCTTCGCGTTGATGCTCGCCTTGCTCGCCGCGGTGCCGGTGCTGTCGGTGGCCTCGAGCGTGTTGGCACGCGGCACCGGGGAGGTGTGGGCGCACCTGCTCGACACCGTGCTCGCCGAGTACGTGGTCAACACTGTCTTCCTGCTGGTGGCCGTGAGCATCGGGGTAACCGCACTCGGTGTCGGCGCAGCGTGGGTGGTCACGATGCTCGAGTTCCCCGGCCGACGCACGTTCGAGTGGATGCTCGTGTTGCCGTTGGCGATGCCGGCGTACGTGATGGCATACGCGTATACCGACCTGCTGCAGTTCACCGGGCCGGTGCAGACCCTGTTGCGCGAGAGCTTCGGGTGGACGCGACGCGACTACTGGTTCCCCGAAGTGCGCTCGCTCGGCGGCGCCGCGACCATGTTCATCTTCGTCCTGTACCCGTACGTGTACCTGCTGGCACGCACTGCGTTCATCGAGCGTTCCGGCAACGTGGTCGAGGTGAGTCGCAGCCTGGGCTATGGACCGTGGGCGTCGTTCTTCCGCCTGTCGTTGCCGCTTGCGCGTCCTGTGATTGCGGGGGGCGTGGCACTCACGGCCATGGAAACCCTCGCCGACTACGGTACGGTGTCGTACTTCTCAGTGCCGACCTTCACCACCGGCATCTATCGCGCCTGGCTGTCGCTCGGCGACCGTCTCGCCGCGGAGCAGCTCGCGTGCGCACTGCTCGCCTTCGTGCTGATCGTGCTCGGGGTCGAGCGCACGAGCCGGGGGCGCGCCAGTTATGCGACCGTGGGCGCGCGTGGAGGGTCGATCGTCGCATTGCGATTGAGGGGTCCATTCGCCGTCCTGGCCGTGGTCGCGTGCCTGATTCCGATAGCCATCGGCTTCTTCGTGCCGGGGGTGACACTGGTGCACCTGGCGCTCGAAGTGCGCGGCGAGCAGGCGTTCGCACGCTATCTGCAGTTGACGCTCAACAGCTTCACGTTGGCGGGCATCACCGCCGCCGCGGCGGTGTCGATCGCGACCGTGCTCGCGTACGCATTGCGCCTGCATCGAAGCGCGTTCACGATCACGGCGACACGCGCGGTCGGGCTCGGGTATGCGGTACCCGGCGCAGTGATCGCCGTGGGAATCCTGGTTCCGCTGGCCACGTTCGACAACTGGATCGACGCGGTGATGCGCGAGCGTTTCAACGTGACCACCGGACTGATCCTCACCGGCACCGTGCTCGCATTGATCTACGCGTATCTCGTGCGCTTCCTCGCGATTGCACAGGAAACGCTGGACGCGGGGCTCGGCAAGATCACCCGTTCGATGGACGATGCCGCGCGCAGTCTCGGCCTCGGTCCGGGGGCCACGCTGTGGCACGTGCACCGTCCGTTGATGTGGACCAGCGTACTCACCGCGGCACTCCTCGTGTTCGTCGACGTCATGAAGGAATTGCCGGCCACGCTGGTGATTCGTCCGTTCAACTTCGACACGCTGGCGACGCAGGCCTATACCTATGCCGCCGACGAGCGTCTGGGGGAGGCCGCAGTCGCCTCGCTGGTGATCGTCGCGGTCGGCGTGCTGCCGGTGGTGCTGCTGACCCGGACGCTGCGCACGCGCCGGGGAAATCCCGGTGATGCGCTCATCGTGCCCGGCATCGATGCGACGAGGCGCCCGGGGCTCAGTCGAGCCGCAGACGGCTAGCGTGCTCGTCGGGTAGCCGGATGAGGTCGGTCAGGACGATCGATTTACGATCGGCATGCACGCGCAGTTCCCAGCCCGACGCGCGTGGCTCGGCTTTGGGCGGGCGCTCGCGGCCGTTCGGTTCGCGCTCGCGCAGGTCGCCGTCGCGCGCCTCCCGGGTGGAT
>JACMMK010000445.1 GCA_014379045.1 Burkholderiales bacterium | reverse complement strand
CTGCGCGCCTGCTGCGGCCGGCCGGGGTCGCGTCGGGCACAGCGTTCGTCCTGTGCATGGTGACGTTGACCGCGCAGGCGCAAGGGCTGCCGGCGGTGACGTCCACGCCGGGTGCGGGCGGCGCGCAGACCTATTCGCTGACGATCCAGACACTGCTGTTCCTGACTGCGATCACGTTCATTCCCGCGGCGGTGCTGATGATGACTGCGTTCACGCGGATCATCATCGTGCTGTCGCTGCTGCGTCAGGCGCTCGGCACGCTGCAGGCGCCGCCAAACCAGGTGCTGGTCGGACTGGCGTTGTTCCTCACATTCTTCGTGATGGCACCGGCGTTCGAGCGCGCCTACCGCGACGCCTATCTGCCCTTCGCCGACAACAAGATCGACATGATGCAGGCGGCCGAACGCGGCGTCGTGCCGTTTCGCGAGTTCATGTTGAAGCAGACGCGCGAGTCGGATCTGGCGCTGTTCGTGCGGCTGTCGAATTCGCCGCCGCTACAGGGCCCGGAGGAAGTGCCGCTCAAGGTGCTGGTGCCGGCATTCATCATCAGTGAGCTGAAGACCGCGTTCCAGATCGGCTTCATCATCTTCATTCCGTTCCTGGTGATCGACATCGTGGTGGCGAGCGTGCTGATGTCGATGGGAATGGTGATGCTCTCGCCGGTGATCATCTCGCTGCCGTTCAAGCTGATGCTGTTCGTCGTCGTCGACGGCTGGAACCTGTTGATCGGCTCGCTGGTGCGAAGCTTCCAGGCGTGAGCCCCGAGGACTTCATCTCGATCGCGCGCCAGGGCCTGGAGTTGACGATCATGCTGTCGTTGCCGCTGCTGGTCGCCGCGCTGGTGACCGGACTGCTGGTCAGCGTGTTCCAGGCGGCCACCCAGATCAACGAGGTGACGCTGTCGTTCATCCCGAAACTGATCGTCATGTTCACGGTCGCGGTGCTCGCCGGGCCGTGGATGCTGCAGATGCTGGTCGACTACACCCGGCGGCTGTTCGAGAGCATTCCGGTTCTGGTCGGATAGCGCGCACCACGCCGAATCGAACTGCCGCCGCGCGATGATCGAACTCAGCACTGCGCAATGGAATGCGCTGCTCGCGGCATATTTCTATCCGTTCGCGCGCATCATGGGTTACATCACGACCGATCCGGTGCTCGGCAATCGGTCGGTACCGGTACGCATCAAGATCGGCGTCGCGCTGGCGATCGCGGTGGCGATCGCCCCGACGCTCGATCCGGTGCCCGCGTTCGAACCCGCGTCGCCGATCGGACTGGCAGTGCTCGCGCAGCAGATATTCATCGGCATCGCGATCGGTTTCGCGGTCCGGGTCATCTTCGCGGCGATCGAACTGGCCGGTCAGGTGATCGGTCTGCATATGGGATTGGGCTTCGCCACGTTCTTCGACCCGCAGACGGCGGCACAGGTGCCGGTGATCGGGCAGTACCTGGGCCTGCTGGCGATCCTGGTGTTTCTGTCGATCAACGGGCACGCGGTGCTGCTGTCGACGCTGATCGAGAGCTTTCGCATCCTGCCGATCGGCACGCTCGGCGTCGACAGCCAGGGATTCGCGACCTACGCGCGCTGGGGCGCGCAGATCTTCCTGATCGGCTTCACGACCGCGCTGCCGGTGATCGCGACACTGCTGATCGCCAATTTCGGCTTCGGCATCATGGCGCGGGCGGCGCCCCAGATGAACATCTTCGCGGTCGGCTTCCCGTTCACGCTGCTGGTCGGAATGGTCGCGTTGCTGCTGCTGATGCCGTACTTCTTTCCGGTGCTGGAGCGGTGGTTCGCAACGGGCGCGGAGACGATCGTGCTGCTGCTGCGGGCGCTCGCGCTGCCCGCAGCGCGCTGAAGTGCGTTAATCCAGGATGAACGGTGCCCCGGCATGGTGCATTGACGCGCCTGCCAGGGGCCGGGTTCGGTAGAATGGCGGGTTTAGGCGACGGGGTCCGTCCATGTTCTCTGGCAGTATGGTTGCGATCGTCACTCCGATGCATGTCGACGGCGGGCTCGATCTCGATCGCCTGCGCGCGCTGATCGACTGGCAGATCGCGGAAGGCACCGAAGGTATCGTGATCGTCGGCACGACCGGCGAATCGCCGACCGTCGATTACGAAGAGCATTGCCTGTTGATCCGCACCGCGGTCGAGCAGGTGGCGAAGCGGGTACCGGTGATCGCCGGTACCGGCGCGAACTCCACGTCGGAAGCGGTCGAACTCACGCGTTACGCGAAAGAGATCGGCGCGGCAGCGGGTCTGTCGGTGGTGCCCTACTACAACCGCCCGACGCAGGAAGGCCTGTACCGCCACTTCCGCACGATCTCCGAGGCGGTGGACCTGCCGGTCGTGCTCTACAACGTGCCCTCGCGCACGCTCACCGACCTGGCCAACGACACTACCGTTCGCCTCGCGCAGGTGCCGGGCATCGTCGGGATCAAGGACGCCACCGGCGATCTTTACCGCACGGCCGACCTCGTGCGCCGCCTGCCTTCCGGGTTCTGCATCGTCAGCGGCGACGACGCCACGGCGATGTCGGCGATGCTCGCGGGCGCCCACGGCGTGATCTCGGTCACCACCAATGTCGCCCCGCGCGCGATGCGCACGCTCTGCGACGCGGCGCGCGCGGGCCACGCCAGCGAAGCGCGCGCGTGCAACGATCGACTGCTCGGCCTGCATCGGCATCTCTTCGTCGAGGCGAATCCGATCCCGGTGAAATGGGCGCTCGAGCAGATGGGCCTGATCGAGGCCGGCATCCGGCTGCCGCTGACACCCCTGTCGGCAGGTAGCCACGACATCGTGCGTTCGGCGATGCAGCAGGCGGGTATCGAACCCGCGGCACGCACTGGAGCACGATCATGAGCAAGCGTATCGAACGCATTACCGGGCGTGTGCGCACGACCGTCTGGCTCGTCGGCGTCGCGACGATCGCGACGATGTTCGGGGGTTGCCAGACCGTTTCGGGTCTGCTCGAGGGGCGGCGCGCCGACTATCGCAAGAGCGGGCGCCTGCCGCCGCTCGAAGTACCCCCCGATCTGACCCGCCCGCAGGCCGATACCCGATTCAACGTGCCCGACATCGGCGGCCCGGGCAGCGCGACCTACTCCGATTTCGACCGGCAACGACAGGTCAAGCCCAAACCGGGTGACACCGGGTTGCTGCCGCAGGTCGAGAAGACGCGCATCGAGCGCGCGGGCAATGAACGCTGGTTGATCGTCCCGGGAACGCCGGAAAAGGTGTGGCCACTGGTGCGCGATTTCTGGATCGAGGCCGGCTATCTGATCAGCCTCGAGACCCCGGAAGCCGGCGTGATGGAAACCGACTGGGCGGAGAACCGCCCGCGCGTGCAGGAGGGCGGCCTGCGTGGCCTGTTCGACAGCATCCTCACCAGCGTGCGCTCGACCGGCACGCGCGACCGCTTCCGTACCCGCCTCGAGCGCACCGACGATGGCAGCACCGAGGTCTACGTCAGTCACCGCGGACTCGAAGAGGTGCAGGTCGGGCTCAACAGTCCGCAGTTCATCTGGCAGCCGCGCAAGGCCGATCCCGATCTTGAGGCAGAGATGCTGCGCCGGATCATGGTGCGCTTCGGCGCGCCCGAGGCGGTGGCGAAGGCGGGCATCGCGCAACCTGTCGCGGCGCGGGCATCGATCGCGAAAGGCACCGATGGGGTGCCCAACCTTTCGGTGCTCGACGACTTCGACCGGGCCTGGCGCCGCGTCGGGCTCGCGCTCGATCGCGTCGGCTTCACCGTTGAGGACCGCGATCGCTCGAAGGGGCTGTATTTCGTGCGCTATGCCGATACCGATGCGTTGCAGCCGAAGGGGACGCCGAGCGCACTTTCACGCTTGGCGTTCTGGCGCGGCGACGGATCGGGCGCGAAGAAGGCCGAGCAGTTCCGCATCCTAGTCGACAACGGCGAACGGGGCAGTCGGGTGCAGGTATTGAATCGGGACGGCGGTGCCGACCGATCCGAGACAGCGCAGCGCATCCTGACGGTGCTGCTGGAACAACTGCGTTGAGCGGGCGACGCAGAGAGCGTCAGTCGAGTACGGCGTGCACCGCATCCATGCGGCGTTGACCCAGCGCTCGCTGTGCATTGATCGACCTATTCACTGAGGGGCGCGTATCGGATGCGTTTTTGTTCGCTCGGCAGCGGCAGTACCGGTAATGGCTGGCTGGTCGAATCCGGTGGTACCTGCGTCCTGGTCGATTGCGGCATGGGCATCGAGAAACTGACGCTTCGCCTCGGGGAGGCCGGCGTCGATCCGCAACAGATCGCCGCCATCCTGATCACCCACGAGCACGACGACCACGTCTGCGGTGCGGCGAGCTTTTCCCGCCGCTTCCAGATTCCCGTCTATGCAACCTACGGCACGGTGCGCGCGGCCGGCGCCGTTCTCGATGGGGTCCATCGGCTATGTGAACTTGAGCCGTCGGCGCGTTTCGCGATCGACGCGATCGAAGTGCTGGCGGTCGCCGTGCCGCATGACGCGCGCGAACCGGTGCAGTACGTGCTGGGCGACGGCGCCGTGCGTGTGGGCGTGATTACCGATCTAGGCTCGCTGTCCGCGCATGTGCTGGCGTCGTATCGCGAACTTGATGCGCTCGTGCTCGAAGCCAACCACGATGAAGAAATGCTGCGCCAGGGTCCGTATCCGAAGTTCCTGAAAGAACGGGTGGGCGGGCGCTACGGCCACCTCTCGAACGAACTCGCAGCGACGTTCCTGGCAGCGGTCGCGAATGGTCGGTTGCAGCATGTCGTCGCCGCGCATCTGTCGCTGAAAAACAATACGGCGGCATTGGCCCGCACTGCGCTGGCCGATGCGCTCGGGTGTTCGGCGGACTGGATCGGCGTCGCCAGCGACAGCGGACTGGGGTGGCGTCAGGTCGCCTGACGGGCAGACGTGCCCAAAGAAAAACCGGCCGAGGCCGGTTTTTCTATCGCGAACCGCTTGCGACTACTTCTTCTGGACGTTGCTCGGCACTTCCGGATCGGGACTCTTCTTCATCGCGTCCGTCCCGGATGGTGCCATGCCCGACGGTGCACTCATGCCCGACGGCGACATGCCGGGGGTCGGTGCGGGGCCGGCGCCCGGCGCCGTCGACGGCACG
>JACMMK010000444.1 GCA_014379045.1 Burkholderiales bacterium | reverse complement strand
GTGCTCCCCGATCAGCGCCGACTCGACCGCGCGCGCGCGCACCGGCATATCGGCGGCGCCGAACAGCACCACGCGCGCCTGCTCGACGCGCCCGTTCGAATCGAGTTCGACCCAGCATGCGACGCCGACGATCGCGTAGTCGCCGTGGCGCCGTGCGAGTTCGATGAAGCCCCAGCGCCGGTGCCGTGGCCAGGCGGGATAGCGCACCTCGCTCAACACCTCGCCGGCTGCGAGCGCCGTGGTGAACACGCCACGAAAGAACGCTTCGGCCGCGATCTCGCGCTCGCCGCGCGCGCTGCGCACCCTGAGCGTCGCTTCGCACACGAGGGCCAGCGCCGGCAGTTCGGCGGAAGGATCGGCATGGGCCAGACTGCCGCCGAGGGTGCCGCGATTGCGAATCTGCACATGCGCGATCCACGGCATCGCCGCATGCAGCAGCGGCTGCACCTGAGCGAGCTCGGGCGACAGTTCGAGCGTGCGACAGCGCACCATCGCGCCTGCGCGCGTCGAACCGTCGCTATCGATCTCGAGTTGCGCGAGGCCGGCGACCCGGTTCAGATCGATCAGCACGGCCGGGCTGGCCAATCGGAGCGCCAGGACGGGGGCGAGACTCTGCCCGCCGGCGAGGAGCTTCGCCTCGTCGCCGTGCGCCTCGAGCGCGGCGAGCGCCTCGTCGAGCGTGCGCGGCGCGACATAGGCGAAGGCGGCGGCTTTCATCGGTCGGCGACGGGGGTCAGACGGCTTCGCACAGCAGCGCGTCGACCAGTGCGTCGGTCGCGGAGAAGAACGGCGAATGATCGGTGTCGAACTTGACCACGCGCGTGGGCACGAGCTCGGCATACATCCGCCGCTGCAATGCCGGGAACAGCGTGCGGTCCTGCAACGTGGAGAAGTAGACCCGCGGTACCCGGCCGAAGCGTTCCTCGGTCACATGGACCGGGTCGCGCCGCGGCTGCGCTGGCTGCGGACCCAGATGACCTGCCGCCATCGTCGCATCGGCGTCGGTGCATCGATTGAAGAACAGCGCGCGCGCGGCGTCGGGATCGATCGTCGAGAATGTCTGGTCGGCAGACAGTCGCAGCGCCTGCCGCGCGCCCATCATTCCGGGGGTGGCGCAGCGTTCGTAGAAGCTCACGATCGAGTAGCCGTCCGGCAGCATGAACGCGGCGATATAGACGATCTTGGCCAGTCGCTCGGGCAGGCGTTCGGCCAGGGCCGACACGACGATGCCGGCCATGCTGTGCCCGACGAGCACGACCGGCGCATCGGCGCCTTCGATCGATGGCGCGATCGCGTCGGCATAGCGCGCGAGCGTCACCGCGGCGGCCGGCGTCGCATCGGCAGGAGGCTCGAAGCCGTTGCCCGGCAGGTTCGGCGTCACGACCGTGTGGCCCGCACTGCGCAAGGCGGGCGCGACGCGGTCCCAGATTCGGGCATCGTGCCAGGCGCCGTGGATCAGGATGAAAGTCGACATCCGGTGCGCCGTCTCTCGCCGACGTCAGAACCGAAGCGCGGCCACCCCGGGCGCGCCACGCAAGGTTTCCGGCGCGATCGTCGACACGGCGTACGCGCAGGCCACCGGGCGCATCACCGTCCGAGCGAGATCAACTGTTCGCTGACCTCGTCCGCGGCGCGTCGGGTGAGCGCGATGATGCGCGAACGCTGACGTGCGCTCAGCCGGAACGCCGGACCCGCTACCGAGAGCGCGGCTGCGAGGCGCGTGCCTTCGGTCACCGGCGCCGCAGCGGCCCAGATATCGGGTGTGATCTCTTCGCTGCTCTCGGCCCACCCCTGACCCGCGATCGTCGACAACTCATCCAGAAACGGTCCTGGACGGCGGCGCAGTTCGCCGTCGATCTTGCGGGCACGGGTCAGGTACTCATCGCGCTCGCGCTCAGGCATATGCGCGAGCAGAAGTTTCGGCGAGGCGCCGCGATGCAGCGGGAAGGCGGCACCGACCTCGAACGACAGGCGCACGCGCTGTGCCGACTCCGCCCGTTCGACGCAGATCGCCGCATCGCCGACGCGGCGTATGAGGATGACCGTTTCGCCCGAAGCATCACGCAGTCTCTCCATCACCGGCAGTGCGACGTCGATGAAGCTGAACGCGGCGCGCGAGGCGCGCGCGAGTTCGACCATCCGCGGCGACAGGTGATAGCCGCCGTGCCCATCGTCGGTGACCAGACCCACTTCGCGCAGCAGCGCGATGTAGCGATAGGCGGTCGAGAGCGGCACCTTGACGCTTTTCGCCAGCGCATCGACGGTGGCGATCGGACGGTCGGGCGTGAACGAGGTCAGCACCTGCAGGACCTTGCGCGAACTGGCAGTGCCGCGAATGCGTTTCGCCGGGGCGAGCGGCAGCAGTTCCCGCGGACGCACGCGCGCGGCTTCGGGGCGCGTCCGGGTCGTCTTCGCACGCGAAGACGGGGTGATCTGGCGTTTGGCCATGAGGCTGGACCCTTGCTATCGATCTCGTTGATTGTTCTTATATAGCAGTATAGCCTTGCGCGTGAGTAAGAGCCGACGCGGCAGCGCCACGCCGAACGACCGTGATACCTGCACGCTTCGCTGGGCACTCGTGAGCGACACGGCGTCCAGTCCTACAGGAGAGCGCGATGGACCTGCAACTCACCGGCAAGAAGGCATTGATCACCGGCGCCAGCATGGGCATCGGCAAGGCGATCGCGATCGCGCTCACGCGCGAAGGCTGCGATGTCGCGCTGTGCGCGCGCAACAAGGACCGTCTCGACGTCGTGGCCGACGAAATCCGGAAGGCGAGCGGTCGCGAGGTCTTCACCATCGCCGCCGATCTGACGCGCGCGGCCGACGCCGAAGCTTTCGTGCAGGCCTCGCACGCGGCGCTCGGGCGCATTGACATCCTCGTGAACAACGCCGGTTCGGCGCCGGGCGGGGTCATCGAGCATCTGTCCGAAGCCGACTGGGATCAGGCGCTTCAGCTCAAGTTCATGGGGTACATCCGCTGTCTGCGCCATGCGCTGCCGATCATGGTCGCGCAGGGCGGTGGCCGGGTGGTCAACCTGATCGGCAACGACGGCGTGAAGGAATCGTATTGGGAGATCGCGCCGGGTGCGGCGAATGCGGCCGGCCAGAACATGAACAAGGCGCTCGCCGGGCAATACGGCCGCCACAACGTGAGCTTCGTCGCGGTGAACCCGGGTCCGGTGCGTACCGAGCGCTGGGAGGGTCTGGTCAAGGCGATGGCGCGCGACATGAACCTGTCGTACGACGACGCCGACAAACTCGCCCCGCGCAGCATTCCGCTGGGCCGCATCGCCGAAGTCGAAGAGGTCGCGAATCTGTGTGCCTACCTCGCCTCGCCTCTCGCGCACTTCGTCAACGGCTCGATGATCGAAATAGACGGCGGCCAGCAGAAGTCGTTGATGGACCAGTTGCGCGACCGATAAGCGGAGCCGCGCGTGCGAGCGCGCCCGACGGGCGGCCCGTG
>JACMMK010000443.1 GCA_014379045.1 Burkholderiales bacterium | reverse complement strand
TCGAGCACGCGCCGCGCGCGCAGCTCGCCCAGCATCGCGCGCGCTGCGTCGTGGCCGATCGGCGCAACCCGATACGCCAGATCGCGCAGCACTTCGATATGGATGCCGCCCAGTCCGACGACGACGACCGGACCGAACACCGGATCGGTGACCAGCCCCAGCATCATTTCCACGCCCGCGGGGGCCATCTGCTGGACCAGCACGCCGTCCAGTCTCGCATCCGCGCGATAAGCGGCCGACGCTGCCATCACCTCGTCGAAGGCGCGGCGCACCGCGGCGTCGCCGCTGACCCCCAGGCGAATCGCATTCGCCTCGGTCTTGTGCGCGATGTCGATCGACTCGATCTTCAGCGCGACCGGGCCACCGATCTCGCGCGCGATGCGTACTGCAGCATCGGCGTCGGACGCGAGCGCTTCGACCGTGACCGGGAACCCGTAGGACGCCAGCACCGCCTTGCTGGCGCGTTCGGTGAGCAACCCCGTCGCACCATCGAGCAGCGCGCGAGCGGCGACGGTGTCGATGCCATCGGGCCGCACCGGCTCACCGGTCGCTTCGCGCTGACCACGGAGGAACTCGCCGTAAGCCATGGCCGCACGGACCGCCTTCAGGCAACCCAGCGTGTTGCGATACACCGGCACGCCGTCGGAGGCGACGCTGCGCGCGGTGAACGCGGGATCGTCGTTGCAGCCGCCGGTCCACAGGATTGCGACCGGTTTGGTCGAAGTCCTGGCCGCCTGCACCGCCTGGCGCACATCGCCCGCGGGCGCCAGCGTGAAGATCGGCACCATCACGTCGACATTGTCATCGGCGGCGATCGTCTCGATCAGACGGGTGAACAGATCCGCTTTGCCGACCGCGGCATTGGTGACATCGGTCGGGTTCGCGGTGGTGCCCAGCTTGGGCAGCAGGTCGCCCAGCTTCGCCTGCGTCGCTGCCGTATAGACGGGAAACTCGACGCCGACACTTGCACCGAGGTCTACCAGCAGCACGCCGTTGCCGCCCGAGATCGTGGTCGCGGCGACACGTCTGCCGCGCGGCCAGCGCCGCGTGCGCAACATCATCGCCGTCTCGTACAGCTCGTTGCAATCGTCTACCCGAACGATGCCGCACTGTCGCAGCGCCGCGTCGCAGACCTCGTCGCCACCGGCCATCGTGCCGGTATGCGATGCCGCGGCACGACTGCCGGCTTCGGTGCGGCCGAGCTTCAGCATCACGATCGGCTTCTCGCGTGAGGCGGCAAGGCGCGCCACCTCGCGCAGTCTCACGCCGTCGGAGATGTTCTCGGCGAACACCATGATCACATCGGTCGCAGCGTCGTCGATCATGAAACGCATGAAATCGAGGATGTCGAGATCGGCCGAGTTGCCGCAACTGACCTCGTAGCTGATGCCGACCCCGGCTTCCTGGGCGCGCCACATCACGTTGACCTGACCACCGCCGCCACTCTGCGCGACCACCCCGACATTGCCCGCGGGCTGGCGCTTCGCCACGGTGCCCGACGTCGTCATCGCGAAACCGTCGACGAAGTTCACCATGCCGTTGCAGTTGGGTCCCATGATGCGCATGCCGGTCGCGCGCGCGAAGTCAGTGATTGCGGCCTGCATCGCGCGCCCTTCCGCCGTGCCGCTCTCGGCGAAGCCGCCGGTGTAGATGGTCACGAAACGCGCGCTGCGCGCGGCGCAATCCTCGAGGATCGACATCACGCGCTCGGCCGGCACCACGATGCCGACGTGGTCCGGCGCGTCAGGCAGGTCGCGCACACTCGGATAGCAACGGTGCCCGCCGACCTCGGTGAAGCGCGGGTTGACGGGATACACGGCTCCCCGGTAGCCGAAGTTCTTCATCCGCATCAGCACGCGGCCGGCGAAACGCGTCAGGTCGTCGGTCGCACCGACCACCGCCACACTGGCGGGCGCGAAAAACCGCTTCAGGTCGGGTGCCTCTGCTGCGTGCGTCATCGATACGCCCTCCTCGCATCCGGTGTCGGATCGACTGACTGGCCGGAATGCGTAAACACCACACCTCACGCCTCGCAACCCGTCCGGTAGCCGCGGCCGGAGACTACCGCAATGTCGTGGCCGAAGCGCGGCGTTATGGCACTCAGACCTCGGGCTTGATCCCCGCGCGCTTCACGACCCGCCCGAACACTTCCAGATCAGCCTTGATCTGGCGCGCATAGTCTTCCGGAGAATTCTGCGCGACGGCTTCGAACCCCTGCTGCTCGAGCCGCTGCCTGAACTCCGGTGACTTCAACCCCGCGTTCACCAGCACGTTCACGCGGGTGACGATCTCCCGCGCCATGCCCGCCGGACCGACGAGGCCGTAGCTGCCTTCGACCGGATGCACCTTGACGCCGGCCTCGATCAGCGTGGGCAGATTCTTAGCCCCTTCGGCACGCGCATTGCCGGTCGCGGCGAGCAGGCGCAACCGACCTGCCTTGCCCGGTTGCTCCGCAGAAGGCAGCGGCATGAATGCAAGGTCGATCTCTCCGCTCATCAGCGCCGTGATCGCGGGCGCCGTTCCCTTGTAGGCGATGTGGACCAGTTCGACGCCGGTCGTACTGCTCTGCAAGGCTTCGGCGATCAGATGCGAGATCGATCCGACCCCGGATGATCCGTAGTTGAGCCGTCCTTTCTTCTCGCGCGCAATGCGCAGCAGATCCTGCACGCTCTTCGCCGGCACGCTCGGATGCACCGCAAGGACATAGTGCGTGACCGCCACCGATGCGATCGGCGTCACGTCCTTGATCGGGTCGTAGCGCAACTTCGGATCGATCGCCGGCGACAGCACAAGGCTGCCGAGACTGCCGACGCCTAGCGTGTAGCCATCCGGTGCGGCACGCACCATCGCCTCCATGCCGATCGAGCCGCCGGCGCCGCCGCGGTTGTCGATCAGCACGGGCTGGCCCAGCGCTTCAGTCAGTCGCTGGCCGATCGTCCGGCCGACGGCATCGACCGGACCCCCGGCCGCGAACGGCACGATGATGCGCACCGGCTTCGCGGGGTACTGCCCTGGCTGGGCGAGCACCGAAGAAACCACGACGCAGGCGACGATCGAGACTACCGCCTGCGCGCATCGCAGCTGACTCGACACACTGTGCTTCAGCGCACGGGCACGCCGCGAGAGCGGGTCGGCGCTCCGTGCCGGTGATATGGACGCTATGGACGGCATCGTGCTCGACTCGACTTTCTATGCGTCCGGTTTGATGCCGGACCGTTTGACGACCTGCCGGAACACCTCAACCCCGTCGCGTAGCTGCTTCGCATAGTCCTCGGGCGTACTCACCGGCACTGGCTCGAAGCCCTGCTGTTCGAGACGACCACGAAACTCCGGCGTCTTCAGCGCGGCGTTGACCGAGGTGTTGATCCGTGTGACCACATCGCGCGGCAACCCTGCCGGCCCGACGAGACCGTAGCTTCCTTCGACCGGGGGCATCTTCAATCCGGCTTCGATCAACGTCGGCAGGTGGCGCATCGCTTCGACGCGACGCGCACCGCTCGCCGCGAGGAGGCGCAGACGCCCGGCCTTCGCCGGTTCGTCGGCCGACGACACCGCGACGAAGCAAAGGTCGATTTCGCCGCCGAGCAAGGCGGTGATCGCAGGACCGGTCCCCTTGTAGGCGATATGCACCATCTCGACACCGGCGGCGGACTGGATCAGTTCGGTCAGCATGTGCGAGATCGATCCGACGCCGGACGACGCGTAATTGAGGCGCCCCTTCTTCTCTCGCGCGAGTCGCAGCAGGTCCTGCACGGACTTCGCCGGCACCGACGGATGCACCGCGAGCACATACTGGGTCGCGGCGACCAGCGCGATCGGCGTCACGTCGCGCGTCGGGTCGTAGCGAAGTTTAGGGTCGACCGCCGGCGACAGGACGAGACTGCCGACGCTGCCGACGCCGAGTGTGTAGCCGTCGGGCAACGCGCGCACGACCACCTCCATGCCGATCGAGCCGCCCGCGCCGCCGCGGTTGTCGATCAACACCGGTTGGCCCCAGGCGTCAGTCAGTCGCTGCGCGATCGCACGCCCGACCAGGTCACCCGGACCGCCGGCCGGAAACGGCACGACGATGCGCACCGGACGCGCCGGATACGCAGGCGTCGATTGGGCGACCGCCAGCGTCGGGGCGACGAGGGTCGCGAGCACCAGGAGGTGCGCGCGCCTCATCAGGGTTCACTCCGCATCGTAGCCCGGCTGCACCCGCATATCGATCACGCACACCCCACCTTCCCTCACATGCTTCATCCCGCGATCGATCGCCGGCCGCACATCGGCGAACGCGGTCACCGGCCCGATCCCGAGCGCACCCTGGGCGGTTGCGATGGCCGCCAGGTCGATATCGGGATCGTCGATGCGCTGGCCGATCCAGCGATTCTCCGGCGGGCGCCCACGCTTGACCGCGACCGCTTCCTGATGACGCTCATCGTTGAAGTACGAGCGGTTGTTGAAGATCACGAACAGCGCCGGAATCTTGTAGTGCGTGGCGGTCCAGAGCGCCGTGTTGCCCATCAGGAAGTCGCCATCGCCCAACAACCCGATCGCCATCCGGCCGGTACCCTGGAGCGCGAGTGCGGCACCGACGGTGATGCCCGGGCCGGCACCGACTCCGCCACCGCCGTCGGCGCCGATGAAGTTGAGCGGATGTCGGAACGGCACATACGAACCATGCCATCCGAGGGGCAGTCGGGTGAAGCAGAAATCGACGCCGTCGAGCGCGGCACGCAGCGCATCGCCGACCCCCTGCAGCGTCACTTTGTCGGTCGGCGCGGGCTTCATCGGGACCGGGGCACGCACCGGCACCGTCGACGCACGCGCGCTCACGGCAGCGAGCAGCAACGGAACGGCGGCATCGGGCTCGCACATCAGGTGCAGGTCGACCGGCGGCAGCACGTGATAGTCCATGCTCCAGCCGCGATGGTTGTGCTGGTCGCACGACACCTGGATCACCTTCGCGGTGACCGGCTGGTCAGCGAACGCCTGCTTCAATGCCCCGCCTAGATCGAGCCAATCGAGTGACAGCACGACATCGGCGTCGCGGATCGCCTGTTTCGCGGCACCGGTCAACTGGTTGCCCGGCGGCGCGATATGCAACGGATGGTCGGTGGGAAAGGCAGCGCCGATCTTGATGTTGGTCAAGGTCTCCATCTGCAGCGTCTCGGCCAGCGCGACACGCGCGTTCCACGCGTCGACATCGCGCGAGACGCGCCCTGCGAGCAGCACG
>JACMMK010000442.1 GCA_014379045.1 Burkholderiales bacterium | reverse complement strand
GCCGTGCTCACCCCGACGTGGCCGTTCGCCGCGCCCGGCATCGGCGCGCAGTCGGTCACGATCGGCACTCGGTCGATCCCGATCGATCCGCACCGCAACTGCTTCGTGCGCGCCGCCAATGCGATCGACGCGTGTGCGCTCACGCTGCCGATGGGACTGTATGAGTGCGCCCGCGTTCCGGCAGGACTGCACCTGACCGCTCAGGGCGGCACGGAACGAACGTTGCTCGCGCTCGCGCGCGCGGCAGAGGCCTGCCTGCCCGCACTGCCGGCGGTGCGCGTGCCAGACTAGGCACCATCAGGCGCGCCCGCGGCCCGCCGCCAAGGTGTGGCGCGTCCCAGTTCAGATAGCGTAGCCGCGCGGCACGATTTTTGCACGCGGGTGCCCTTCGAGTTTTTCCAGGAGACGTGCCAGTGAACAGATCCGCCTGCATCGCATCGGCCGCCCTCGCCGCATCGGCGGCCCTTCCAGCGTTTACCGCCGCCCTCGTGGCCCTGACCACTGGCATCTCCGACGCCAGCGCGCAGGGGCAAGGCCAGGCGTATCCTTCGCGGCCGTTGCGCATCGTGGTCCCGTATTCGGGCGGCTCCTCGGACGTCGCCGCGCGGCTACTCGCGCCGAGGCTCAGTGAGTCGCTGAAACAGCCGGTCCTGGTCGAGAATCGCCCGGGTGCGAACGGCGCGATCGGCACCGAGTATGTGTCGAAGGCCAACCCCGACGGCCATACCCTGCTGTCGGTGCTCACGACGCACGCGATCGGTGCGAGCCTGATGACGTTGCCGTACGACCCGATCAAGGATTTCGCACCGGTCGCCGCGATGTCGGTCGCGGAACTCGGGATGGCCGTCCACAACGGCGTGCCGGCGAACACCTTGCAGGAGTTCATCACGCATGTGAAGTCGCTGCCGCAACCGCTGGCGTATTCGACGACGCAGCTGGGCGGCAACCAGCACCTCGCCGGCGAACTGTTCACGCTGATCACCGGGGCGAAGATGACCCCGATCCCGTACAAGGGCGGCGGCGATGCGCTGGCGGCGGTGCTGGGCGGTCATGTGCAGATGTACTTCGGTTCGATGGCGAGCCTCTCGCCGGTGATCAAGTCCGGCAAGCTGCGCGGTCTGGCGGTCACCGGTGCGAAGCGCGATCCCGACTTCCCGAGCATGCCGACGTTTGCCGAGGGCGGCGTGCCCGGGCTCGAGATCCGCCTCTGGTACGGGTTTCTCGCGCCCGCCGCGACGCCGCGCGACATCGTCAATCGACTGTCGGGATTGATCGTCGGCTATGTCGCGCAGCCGGACTTCAAGGCGTCACTGGCCAAGCAGGGCATGGACCCGATGCCGCTCGACGCCGCGCAGTTCTCGAAGTTTCTTCGCGCCGAACACGCGAGCTACGCCAGCATCATCAAGCGCGCGAACATCAAGGTCGAACCGTGATGGCAGAGGCAAATTGACCGCACGCGTTTGCGCCGGGGCGGCTCAATCCAGCGTGACGACGCGCCCGAGATCGCGCCTCTGTGCTTCACGCAGCGCATGCGCGGCAAACGCCACGTCACCGATGGCCATTCCCTGGATCAGCGCCATGATGCGGTCCCCGGGTGCGCTCCGCCCCGGCTTCGTGCCCGACAGAACTTCGCAGGCAAGCGCGTCGACGCGTCGTTCGAACGTCTCCCGTGTGAGGTGACCTTGCGCGATCCATGCGCCGCCGTCGCCCATCTCGGCGGCGAAATCGGTGTCGTCGACGATCAGGCGCGCGCATTCGGCGAGCACACCGAAATCGACCTCGTTGTAACTGCCCATCGAGCACACGACGGCGCCTGATCCGAGCGAGCCCGGCCACACCAGCGGCGAAGGCGATTCGGTGAGCGTGATCACGAGGTCGGCACCCTCGAGCGCCTTGCGCGCGTCGGGTTCGGCGCGCATCGCGCACCCTGCCGACCGCGCATGAGTCTCGACGAACGCGCCCATACTCTGCGTGCGGCGCGACGTCACCCTGAGCTCTGCGATATCGAGCGCATGCGCGAGCATCGGCACGATCTCGGTGGCGATACCGCCGGTACCGAACAGAGCGACGGTCAGTGGACCGTCGACGACCAGCGCCTGCGCCGCGACGGTGCCGAAGGCCGCCGTGCGCACCCGGCTCAGCCAGTGTTCCGAGACCAGGCCGGAAATCTGGTAGCCGGCATGGTCATACACCGCGCAGTAGTTCGCGGTGTGCATCGCAGTGGGCCCCGGGTGCGCGAGCAGTCGGATGCCCGAGGCCGCGAGATGGCCGACCGCCGCCGCCTTGAACTTGAAGCGCGGTCCACCGACCGCGCGCGCGTCGAGAAGCATCGCAGCCGGTTCGGAGAGCACGCTGCGTCCGGCCGCCTGGTCGAGCAGCGTGCGCCGCGCGAGATCGAGCGCACTGACGGTGTCGAGCACCGCACGCACATCGGCCTCGGACAGGATGCGCAGCATGCTGTCGCTCATGGTCTGTCGCTCATGCTCTGTCGCTCACGGTCCGTCGCGCACGATGCAGGCACACAGGCCGCCACCCGGCGGGGCCTGGTGCACCGTGTTGGCCGAGATGAACATCCGGGTCGACCCGAGGATCGAGCCTGCAATGCCGCTCATCGCCGCACGCACATGCTTGTCCATGTCGATGTGGCTGCTCTTCATCGTGGTGCGAGCGCCGCGCACCTTGCCGTCGGGCGCGGCGCCGGCCTTGATCAGCGTCGCCACGACGCGCTCGGCCTCGGCGATCTGACCGCCGGCGTCGAACGTGCAGCCCGCGGCGGCGTACATGTCGCGCAGTCCCTGGGCGTCGAGCACATCGCGCAGGAAGCCGGTGTGCACGGTCAGTCGCCCGGACCCGCCCGGGCGGTTGGCGAGCAGCATGATCTCCACGCAGTCGAGTTCGGCGCCGGAGAACACCATCGCACGCTTTGCGTACAGAGCGTGGTCAGTGTTGAACGCCTCCTGCACGATGCGCTCGCGCGGGACTTCGCCCAATGCGAGGCCGGCCCCGAGCGCGCCGACCGCCTTCGAATGCGCCGAGGTGATGCGCGGGTTGCGTAGCGCACCGGCGGTGGCGGGCACGTGACTGGTCACCGGTGTCTTGACGATCACCAGCGCCACATCGGCGGCGCCGACACTCGCATCGCGCATCGCGGCGTCAACCGTCTCGGCGGTGATCCCGGCATGC
>JACMMK010000441.1 GCA_014379045.1 Burkholderiales bacterium | reverse complement strand
TCAGCGCCACCACCTGCAGTGGCGAACCACGCCTTCATCGGGTGCGGCTGCGCGCGCTCAGTCCGCCGCTTTCAGCGGCAGCGAGGGCAGGTCGATGGCGGACAACGAAGTGCCGGGAGGCGGCGCGGCGGCGGCCGCGGGTCCGTCGCGTCGGTCGCGCATCGCCCAGCGCCACAACGCCGAAGAAGGCAGCGGCAGCACCATGAACCAGTGTTCGAGGATCGCGAGCGAGAGCAGTGCCGCCACCAGCGACAAGGCGGCGACATCGAACGCGCCCGCACCCGGCAGGACCGCCTGCCACCAGAGTATCGACACCAGCGCGGTCGACGCGGTCACCACGACCGGGAACAGCAGGTTGATCGAGCGCCGCGCGAAGAAGCTGTCGAGGTAGCGCATCTTCTCGGGCAGGAATTCTTCACCCCTGTTGCGCACGCCGAAGAACAGGTTGAGCTTGGCCGACAGGCGCATCGCCCAGAGCACCAGGAAGGTCCAGGTGCCGGTCTGATTGGGCGCCTCCCAGGTCAACGCGATGACCACGACGCCGGTCAGCAGGATGAACAGCTCATGGTGCAGGATCGCGCCGGTGGCGAGCCTGAAGCGCTGCCATTCGGTTGCCTCGGGCGGCGCCGCCTGCCGCAGCGGCCCGGTCACGTAGCCCATCAGGAAGCTCACTTCGATCCAGCCCCAGACCAGTACCGCGCAGGTGAACGCGCAATAGGCACTCGCAACCGAGGTATCGGCATTGGTACGCGCGAGCGCGAATAACGCGCTGACGCCGAGCACGGTCGCCCCGAGCATCGACCAGCGGTAGGTACTGCGCGCCAGACCGTCGAGATACACGATCAGACCGGTCGTGAACCACCACACGAGCAGTGCATACAGTGCGGGCCAGGCCAGATCGGCAACCTCGGCGGACATCGGGGGCATGCGTGACTCTCGGCAACAAAGGACGGAAGCGGCGCCGGGCGAGGCGCCGATCGGGGAAGCGGGGACGCGACTACCAGGCTGCGGCCATGCGCACCTGCTGCGGCAAGGTGTGCCGTTTCGTCGGCAGCACGAACAGGCGGGCGAACACTGCCGCCGCCGCGACCGCCGCCGCGCCGCGCTTGAGACCGCCCGACACACCGCCCTGGCGCTTGCCGCGTTCGGCGAGTGCGTTGATGCGGCACAGTCGCTCCATTCCCGCCCGGAACGCCGGATGATCGATGTCGAGGGTCAACGGAAACACCTGCTGCGAGATCTCGCTGGTGATCCGGAACACGGTGTAGTCGTATTCGGTCGAGTCGAGCCCCATCGCCTGGTGCAGCAGCGGTCGCGCATGGTCGCGCACGTACATCGTCGCGAACACCGCAAGCAGGAAGAACCGGATCCAGAGCAGATTGCCACCGCGCAACAGGCCGGGGTTCGCACGCATGATCAGCGCGAACGATTCGCCGTGCCGGAACTCGTCGTTGCACCAGCGCTCGAACCAGCGAAAGATCGGATGGAAGCGCTTTTCCGGATGCCGCTCGAGCTGGCGGAAGATCGTGATGTAGCGTGCATAACCGATCTTCTCCGACAGGTAGGTCGCATAGAAGATGTACTTCGGCTTGAAGAACGTATAGGCCTTGGTGCGCTTGAGGCTGCCCAGGTCGACGCCCATGCCGTAGTCCTTCAACGACATGTTGATGAAGCCGGAGTGGCGCGACTCGTCACGCGCCATGTACGACATCAGCTGCTTGATGTCCGGGTTGTCGACGTTCTTCTTGATCTCGTTGTAGAGCACGCACCCGGAGAACTCGGAGGTGATCGAGCTCACCAGGAAATCGAGGAACTCCTGCTTCAGCACCGGCGGCAGTTCCTTCAGTTCTTCGGCGAACTGCGCGTTGCGCTGAAAGTGATCGATGTTGTTGTCGCCTTCGTACTCGGCCATCATCACGTCCCACTCGGCGCGCACCGATGAGATGTCGAGACGGTTCATCGCGGCGAAGTCGGTCGTGTAGAAGCGCGGCGAGAGCACGGTGCTCTGGCGCGCCTTCGCGGTCGCGTCATCGGCCGACGCGAGGGGGGTGAAGTCGGTGTCGCTCATGTCCATCGGGTGCTCCGGAGTCAACGGGTCAAGGTCGTGGGTTGCGCGGTCGAGTCGCCGGCAGACGCGCCGGCGACGATCAGCCGCGCGAACACCGCGGCGTTGGTCGGGCCGAACGATTCGAGGTCGATGCGCTGGCCGGTGGCCGGGTCGGCCAGGGTCAGGCGGCCGTCGGCGCGGCCGATCAAC
>JACMMK010000440.1 GCA_014379045.1 Burkholderiales bacterium | reverse complement strand
GTCCGCGTGCCCGATCGCGGTCAGGCGTGCCGCGTTGATGCCGGTTTCGACGAACAGGCGCACGACCGTTGCCGCGCGCGAGGCCGACAGCTCCCAATTCGACGCGAACGCCGGCGTGGCGATCGGGACGTTGTCGGTATGGCCTTCGACCGAAATCGCGCTGCGGGTCGCCGCGAGCACGCGCGCCACCTCGGCCAGGATGCGGGTGGCCTGCGGCTCGAGCGCGGACTGCCCGGACCTGAACAGCACGCTCGCGTTGATCTCGATCACCAGCCCCTGCCGGGTCTCGCTCACCCGCACCAGCCCTTCCTTGACCAGGGGATCGAGCAGCTTGGACAACTCGGCGCCGAGTTCCTTCATCTCGCCCATCATCGTCCGGATCGCCACCTCTTCGGGTGAGCCGGGGGCAGGACCGATGATGCCGCCTTGCTCGAGCCCGAGGATCGATCGTGGGGGATTGGTCGGATTGTCCGCATCGGGCAGGCGCGACGGATTCTGGAACGCCTGCACGAGCGAATCGCTCAGCACGCGGTACTTGCTTTCGTTGACCTGCGATATCGCATACATCACGACGAAGAACGCGAACAGCAGCGTGATGAAGTCTGCGTAGGACACCAGCCAGCGGTCCTGCGACTCGGGTTCTTCTGCAACACGCCGGCGTGCCATCCTGTCTCCCTGTGCTCTGCTTCGTTCGCGGCGTCGCGGCATCGATGCGTCGCCGCTTCACCCACGGTTGCCCGCTCTACACGAGATAGCCTTGCAGACGGATCTCGATCGCGCGCGGGTTCTCGCCGTTGGCGATGCCGACCAGACCTTCGATCAGCATCTCGCGCCAGGTGACCTCGCGCGCGACCAGCGCCTTGATCTTGTTGGCGATCGGCAGGAACACGAGGTTCGCCAGACCGACACCATAGATCGTCGCGACGAAGGCCACCGCGATGCCGGCGCCGAGTCTGGCGGGATCGGTGAGGTTCTCCATCACCTGGATCAGCCCCATCACGGCACCGAGAATACCCACGGTCGGTGCGTAGCCGCCGGCCGCCTCCCATACCTTAGCCGCCGCGCGATGCCGCGCCTCGAACGCGTTGATCTCGAGTTCGAGCGCGTCACGCAACACGTTGGGCTCTGCGCCGTCGACCAGCAATTGCAGCCCCTTGCGCTCGAACGGCTGGCGCGTTGCGTCGATCGCCGACTCGAGGGCGAGCAGTCCGCTGCGGCGCGCGACCTGGCTCCATCCGGTCACCCGCGCGATCAGCTTCTTCGGTTCGTAGGGCGGCGGCCTGAATACCCAACGCGCGAGGCGCAGCGCGTCGGAAAACTGTTCGGACGAACTTTGCAGCATTACCGCGCCGGCGGTGCCTCCGACCACGACGAGAAACGCGGTCAACTGCAGCAACGACGCCGGATGTCCGCCTTCGAGGACGAGACCACCGATGATCGCGGTCAGGCCGAGTGCCAGACCCGCGATGCTGATCCGATCCATCAGCGTGCCCTCGATACTGCGCTGTGCCCCGATCCGGCCGCACTCACGGGTTGTGCGTCCACTCCTTCATCCGCGCGCGCAGGCGCGCCACGGCCTGGCTGTGCAGCTGGCAGATCCGGGATTCGCTCACGCCCAGCACTTCGCCGATCTCTTTGAGGTTGAGCTCTTTCTCGTAGTAGAGACCCATCACCAGTTTCTCGCGCTCGGGCAGGTTGCTGATCGCAGTCACCAGCATCTGCCGAAAACCCTTGTCCTCGATGATCGCGAGCGGGTTCGACTGGTTGTCGGCGAGGAAGAAATCGAAGAAGTCGTTCTCCTCGGATTCCTGAAAATCCTCGTAGTGCAGCAACTGGGAGCCGCGCGCATCGCTCAGCATGTGCTGGAAGTCGGCGAGCGGCACCTGCATCTCGCCAGCGAGTTCGGTCTCGTTCGGATGACGGCCGAAGCGCTGTTCGAGCTTCGCAACCGCGGCTTCGATCTTGCGCAGATTCTTGCGCACGTTGCGCGGAAGCCAGTCGGCCTGGCGCAGTTCGTCGAGCATCGAACCCCGGATGCGCTGCACCGCATAGGTTTCGAACTGCGCGCCCTGGGTGCTGTCGAAATTGTCGGAGGCGTCGAGCAAACCCATCAGTCCGGCCTGGATCAGATCGTCGACATCGACGCTGGCCGGCAAGCGGGTCATGAAGTGATAGGCGATACGCTTCACCAGGGGTGCCATCTCCTTGACGATGGCGTCCTTGTCGTCGATCGAGGCAATCGGGGGCATCTAGCGGGTAATCCTGAGCTGAAGTTAACGCGATACTAGTGCGGTTCTGCCTCGCGCGCCGATCGGCATCCGGTCTGGAGCACGGTCGGTCGTACCGCGCAACGTCGGCAGCGGCGGCGCAGCTGCGGCAAGGGCTGCGTTGCCGAGCGTCTGCGCTTCGATCCCGACCAGTGCCTGCCAGAGGAGGTCGGCTGCTTGCGCGTCCTGCGGCAACGTGCCCAGCCGCTCGGCAAGCCGTGTGCACGCGCCTGCCGACGGGCTGGACGGAAACGCCTGCGCGAGCGGACGGCGCAGGCGCTCCGCGCGACCGACCATCGGATCGGCCGGTATGTAGCCGGCAAAGCCGAGCGACAGACTCAGGAAGCGTCGCGCCGTCTGGGCGACTTTGTTGTAGGTCGCTTCGGCCGACGCCTGGCCCGCCGCACGCGCGATCCACCACAGGTAGCGTTGCTGGCCGACCTGCCAGGCGAGCGATTTCAGTGCCGCATAGGCCGCAGTGATCGAGCGCTGCTGTTCGGTCGACCCGAGCACCACCGTCCCTGCATGCGCGGCCACCGGCCACCAGTATGCGAGGCGATCGGCGGGTACGTCGATCAGTACCGTATCGAAACGCGTGCCGAGTTCTGCCACGACCCGCTCGGCCGACGCGCCGGGTCCCGCACCCCCCCGTGCATCGGTGCGAGCGGGCGACCCTGGGCCGATGGCGCCGCGCCCGCCCATCCCCTCGTGCGTGTGGCCCCGGGCGTGGCGTAATTGCGCCGCGGGCAGCCAACTGAGACCACTCGGCGCCTGCAGCATCACCTCGTCCAGACGGCGTGTCCCTGCCAATGCGTCACCGAGGTCGCCGCGCGGCGTCAGCGAGAACCACCGTGCGCCGCTGCGCAGCTGTGGCTGCGCATCGATCACGAGCACCGCGTGCCCGCGAATCGCCAGCGCGTGCGCGACGTTGGCGACCAGCGCGGTCTGCCCGATCCCTGCGTCGCCGCCGGCGAGCAGGACGCTGTTCAGCGTCGAACCACCGAACAGCCGGCGCAGACTCGCCGCCTGGTCTTCGATCATCGCGGCCATGGCGCGACCCTGCGATCGTGCGTCGCCGGAACCCGCGCAACAGACGGGGTGCCGCGACGCCCGCCACGGCGCCTGCCCGGACCGACGCTGCAGCACGAAGCACGGGCCTCACGCACTCGAACCTCCGCTTGCCGCGATCAGTGCGAACTCGTCGCTCGCCGGCGTGAAGGGACCGGCGGCTTCGCGCCCGCGCAGCGCGCGATCGATCAGGTACAGCGGATTGGGCAGGTGCAGGTCTTCCGGCACGCGCTGACCATTGGTGACGAACTGCAGGCGCAGACGATGGCGCAGGATCACGTCGAGTGCACCACCGAGCGATGCGGCTTCGTCGATCTTGGTCAGGATGCAACCGTCCAGGCCGGCCCCGCCGTAGCGGGTGGCGACATCCTCGAGCGTGCTGCCCGAGGAGGCTGCCGACAGCAACAGTACGCGCGAGACCACGCGCCCCTCACCCGACAGCAGTGCCACCTGTTCGGCGAGACGTCGATCGCGCTGACTCATGCCGACGGTATCGATCAGCGTCAGATGGCGCCCCGCCAGATCGCCGAGCGTCATCTGCAGTTCCGATTCGTCGCGCACCGCAATCACCGGCACGCCCAGAATGCGGCCGTAGATGCGCAGTTGATCGAGCGCCCCGATCCTGAATCCATCGGTCGTCAGCAGTGCTGCGCTGGCAGCGCCGCGCGCGAGCACGCATCGCGCTGCAAGCTTCGCCACAGTGGTCGTCTTGCCCACCCCGGTCGGACCCACGAGCGCAAACACCCCGCCCTGCGCGGCCGGGTCGATCGGTTGCAGCAGCACCTTGAGCCGCTCCAGCAGCGCCGCACGTACCTGCCGCCATGCCGTGTCGACCAGCGTCGCCGGGG
>JACMMK010000439.1 GCA_014379045.1 Burkholderiales bacterium | reverse complement strand
GGCGCACCGGCCCCGGCGGCCGGGGCACTCGACGATTGGGTGAATGCCTCGGTCATCGCGCGCTCAAACCTGCTTTGCGGCTGCCGCGACCTCGGCGGCGAAATCGACCTGTTTCTTCTCGATGCCTTCGCCGACGACGAACAGCACGAAGCGCGCGATCGACGCCGCCTTGGTCTTCAGCAGCTGCTCGATCGTCTGCTTGTCGTCCTTGACGAACGGCTGACCCAGCAGCGTCACCTCCTTCAGGAACTTCTGCACCGAGCCCTCGACCATCTTGGCGACGATCTCCGCGGGCTTCCCCGAATCGGCCGCCTTCTGCGCCGCGATCGAGCGCTCGCGCTCGATCAGCGCGGGCGGCACTTCGTCGCGTGCCAACGACACGGGCTTGGCCGCAGCGATATGCATCGCGATGTCCTTCGCCATGGCGTCGTCTCCGCCGATCAGGTCGAGCACGACGCCGATCTTCGCGCCGCCGTGCACATACGTGGCGATGCGCCCTTTCGCCTCGACGCGGGCGAACCTGCGCAGCGACAGATTCTCGCCGATCCGGCCGACCAGTTCGGTGCGCGTCGCCTCGACGGTCGAACTTCCGATCGGCAGGGCAGCGAGCGCTTCGACATCCGCCGGCGCATGCCGAGCGACGAGTTCGGCGCAGTCGCGTGCGAACTTGAGGAAATCATCGTTCTTCGCGACGAAATCGGTCTCGCAGTTGAGCTCTACAATCGCCGCCAACTTTCCGTCGCCGGCCACGTGCAGCCCGACGACGCCTTCGGCGGCAACGCGCCCGGCCGCCTTGGACGCCTTGCTGCCGAGCTTGACGCGCAGAATCTCTTCCGCGCGCGCCATGTCTCCCGCGGCTTCGGTCAACGCTTTCTTGCATTCCATCATCGGCGCGTCGGTCTTTTCGCGCAGATCTTTCACCATGCCAGCAGTGATCTCGGCCATGGACAAACCCTTCCTTTCAGCGACGGCCCTGACCGGCCGTCATCGGCGTTCCATCTCGTGGCAACTATCCCGCACAGCCCGACCGCGGACGCGTGTCCACGGCCGGCGCAACGCTGCCAGGGCTCAACCTTGAACGGCTTCTTCCTCGGTCGCCTCGACCTCGACGAAATCGTCACTGACGATCTCCTGGATCACCTGGCTGCGACCCTCGAGGATCGCGTCGGCGACGCCGCGGGCATAAAGGCGCACCGCACGGCTCGAATCGTCGTTGCCGGGAATGACGTAATGCACGCCATCGGGCGAATTGTTGCTGTCGACGATTGCAATCACCGGCACGCCGAGAACCTTCGCTTCCTGCACGGCGATCTTGTGGTAGCCGACATCGATGATGAAGATGGCATCAGGCAGACCCGTCATGTCCTTGATGCCACCGAGACTGCGCTCGAGTTTCTCGAGGTCGCGCTGGAACGTGAGCGCTTCTTTCTTGGACAGTTTCTCGGCGTTGCCCTCGGCGACCATGCCTTCGAGTTCGTGCAGACGCTTGATCGACCCCTTGACCGTCTTGAAGTTGGTCAGCATGCCGCCTAGCCAGCGGTGATCGACGAACGGCGCGCCGGCACGGGTGGCCTCTTCGCGCACGATCTCGCGCGCCTGGCGCTTGGTGCCGACGAACAGGATGGTGCCCTTGTTCGACGCGAGTTTGCGCACGAACTTCATCGCCTCGTCGTACATGACGATCGATTTTTCGAGGTTGATGATGTGGATCTTGTTCCGGTGCCCGAAGATGTACGGTGCCATCTTGGGGTTCCAGTACCGCGTCTGGTGTCCGAAATGGACGCCCGCTTCCAGCATGCTGCGCATGGTGACTGACATCGAAAACTCCTTGAGGGTTGGGTCCGCCACGCGCCGCTGCTGCCTTCAATCGCGCATGTCGGGTCGAATGACCTGAACCTGCGGCGATCGAACACCCTGGTGTCGGTGCGTGTGTGAGATGTGCTGCGTAAAAATGTACTGCTGCCTGGCGGCCACTTGCGCCAACCGGGCCTGCCCGCCTATCCGCAGGTGATGCCCTGACCAGGATCGTCCGTGCCGAGGCGCTACCCAACGAATAACCCGAAAGGGTAGCATATGGGGGATGCGCTATCCACCGCGCCATTCAGTCACCTTCCGCCAATGTTGCAGCCGCCCCCCCGCAAGCCCACCGTGTCGCTGAAGACGCCCGACGAGGTCGCCGCGATGCGCGTCGCCGGCCGCCTCGCCTCCGAGGTGCTCGACTTCATCGGTCCCCATGTCAAGCCGGGCGTGTCGACCGACGAACTCGACCGTCTCTGCCACGATTACATCACCGGGGTGCAGCAGGCGATCCCGGCGCCGCTCAATTACGCGCCGGCGGGGTACACGCCGTACCCGAAATCGGTCTGCACCTCGGTCAATCACGTCGTCTGTCACGGCATACCGGGAGACAAGAAGCTGCGCCCGGGCGACATCGTGAACATCGACGTTACCGTGATCAAGGACGGCTTTCACGGCGACACGAGCCGGATGTTCCCGGTCGGCGAACCGTCGATCCAGGCGCGCCGGCTGTGCGAGTTGACGTATCAGTCGATGTGGGCCGGCATTCGTCAGGTTCGCGCCGGAGCCACACTCGGCGATGTTGGGCACGCGATCCAGTCACTGGCCGAGGGCCATGGCTACAGCGTGGTTCGGGAATTCTGCGGCCATGGCATCGGCCGGCGCTTCCACGAAGAGCCGCAGGTGCTTCACTACGGTCGCCCCGGGTCGGGCCTGCGCCTCGAGACGGGCATGACCTTCACGATCGAACCCATGATCAACGCCGGCAAGGCGTCGATCCGCCAGCTGGCCGACGGGTGGACGATCGTCACCAAGGATCACAGCCTCTCGGCGCAGTGGGAGCACACCGTGCTCGTCACCGGCGACGGTTTCGAGGTGTTGACGGTTTCGGACGGCTCCCCGCCGCCCGCCTGAGGTCGCGCGCGCCTGACCGCCGGCCCCTCGCGTCGATCCCACGCGTGTCGAGATGCTAGATCCCAAGCCGGCGCTGCCCGATCGCGACCAGTACGCGCCCGAAGGCCGCATCGAGTTCATTGCAGACCTGAGGCAGCGCCTGAGCGAAGGGCGCGCGTCGCTGCGCACGCGCTACCTCGCCGGCCTGCCCGCGCGGCGCATGTTGCGGGGTCAGGCGCGCCTCACCGATGTGCTGCTGCGCGAGGTCTGGCGTCACCTGAAGATGCCGCCGAGCGCCGCCCTGCTGGCGGTCGGCGGCTACGGGCGCGGCGAACTCTTCCCCTGGTCCGACGTCGACCTGCTGGTGCTGCTCGCGGCGGGCCCGACATCGCTGCTCGAATCGAAGGTCGAGGAGCTGATCGGCATGCTGTGGGATATCGGGCTCGAAGTCGGCCACAGTGTGCGCACCGCCGAGCAATGTCTGGAGATTTCGGCGCGCGATGTGACGGTGCAGACCAATCTGCTCGAAGCCCGCCTGGTCTGTGGCGCGCGCCAGCGTGCCGCGGTGTTTCGCGCGCTTCTTGCCACGCGCCTCGACCCGGTCCTGTTCTGCCAGGCGAAGCAACTCGAACAACAGCAGCGCCACACCCGATACCAGGAAAGCGCGCACAACCTCGAGCCCAGCATCAAGGAAAGCCCGGGCGGTCTGCGCGATCTGCATACGATTCTTTGGATCGGTCGGGCGAGCGGCGCCGGCGCCGACTGGCGGCGGCTCGCGGCCAACGGTCTGATCACCCCCGACGAAGCGACTTCGATCGCGCGCCATGAACGTTTCCTTAACGATCTGCGCATCCGCACCCACCTGATCGCCGGACGCCGGGAAGACCGCCTGCTGTTCGATCTGCAGACCCGTCTTGCTGCCGAATACGGCTTGCACGACACCGCCGCCCGACGCGCGAGCGAGCAGTTGATGCAACGCTACTATCGCACCGCCAAGTCGGTGACGTTGACGAACACGATCCTGTTGCAGAATCTGCTCGCGCGGCTGCGCCCGGGCCCGTCGGGGCCGCCGGTGCCGATCGACCATCGGTTCCAGGCGCGCAACGAGTTGCTCGAGGCGCGCGCGCGCGACCTGTTCGACACCGACCCGCACGCGATCCTCGCAACGTTCCTCACCCTGCAGCGTCATCCCGCGCTCAAGGGCATCGAGGCGGAGACGATGCGCGCGCTGTGGCGCAGTCGGACCCGGATCGGTCCGGCGTTTCGCGCCGACCCGGAGAACCGCCGTCAATTCATGCAGATCCTGCGCGAGCCGCTCGGGGTGGTGCGAGAAGTCCGGCGATTGCATCTGTACGGCGTACTGCGGCGTTACATTCCCGCGTTCGGACGCATCTTCGGGCAGATGCAGCACGACCTGTTCCATGTCTACACGGTCGACGAGCATATCCTGCGGGTGCTGCGTAACGTACGGCGCTTCGCGGTGCCGCAGTTTGCGCACGAATACCCGCTGTGCAGCCGGTTGATTTCGGATTTCCGCAGTCCCGAGCTCCTGTATCTCGCAGCGATCTTCCACGACATCGCCAAGGGGCGCGGCGGCGATCATTCCGAACTCGGCATGATCGACGCGCGGCGCTTCTGCCGCACGCACGGGCTCGGGCGCGAGGACACCGATCTGGTTGCGTGGCTGGTGCAGGCGCATCTGGTGATGTCGGCCACGGCGCAGAAACAGGACATCTCGGACGCCGAAGTCATCGGTGCGTTCGCACGCAAGGTCGGCCATGAGCGCCGCCTCACCGCCCTCTATATTCTCACCGTCGCCGATATCCGGGGCACCAGCCCCAAGGTATGGAACGGCTGGAAAGCGAAGCTGCTCGAGGATCTGTATCTCGCCACGCGCCGCTATCTCGACGCAGGCGCGGTCGACGTCGATCACAGCCTGCAGCAGCGCCAGCGTGAAGCCCTCGCGAAGCTGGCGCTCTACGGACTGATGCCCGATGCGCAGCGCCCGCTCTGGGACAAGCTCGAGACACCGTACTTCCTGCGCCACGATCCGCAGGAGATCGCCTGGCACGCGCGCGCGCTGGTCAATCGGGTCGCTACCGCGACGCCGGTGGTGCGAGCACGACCCTCGCCCAGTGGCGGCGGACTGCAGGTGCTCGCCTATGTGCCGGAGCAGAAGGAATTGTTCGCCCGGCTGTGCGGGTTCTTCGACCGTATCGGCTTTTCGATCGTCGATGCCAAGGTCACCACCACGCGCCACCATTACGCGCTCGACTCGTTCACCGTGCTCGACCCCGAAGACGCGAGCCGCGAGTATCGCGACCTGATGAGTTTCATCGAGCACGAACTCACGCAGGCGCTCGCTACGCGCTCTGCGCTGCCGGCGCCGATCCGGGGCAGGGTGAGCCGACAGCTGAAGCATTTTCCGATCGAGCCCGAAGTCGGCATCCGTCCCGATGAACGCGGCACGTATCAGGTCCTGTCGATCGTCGCGGGCGACCGGCCCGGGCTGCTCTACAGCGTCGCGCGGGTTCTCATCGACTACGATGTCAGCGTGCACACCGCGTTGATCAACACGCTCGGCGAGCGTGCGGAAGACACGTTCCTGATCAGCGGGGCGGTGCTGTCGAACGAACGCGCGGTGCTCCGGCTCGAGGCGGACCTGCTGGCGGCCCTTTCGGTACAGTGACGGGGCGGTCCGGGGCGCCGCCAGCGCCGCCCTGTTCGAGCCGATACAGCCAGGCGAGAAGTTCCGCGATCGCGATGTAGAGCTGTGGCGGGATGCGCTGATCGAGATCGACCTGCAGCAACAACGACACCAGCTCGGTCGATTCGTGCACGTAGACTCCGGCTTCGCGCGCGCGTTCGATGATCGTTTCGGCGATTGCACCGCGTCCTTTGGCGACCACCCGCGGCGCCGCATCTCCGGTGCGATAGGCGAGCGCGACCGCGAGCG
>JACMMK010000438.1 GCA_014379045.1 Burkholderiales bacterium | reverse complement strand
CGGCGCCAGAGCCCGACTCGGCTACGTCGATCCCGTCACCTGTCAGGTGACGGGTCCCACGCCGCGGGCCTCGCGTGCTCATCGCGACGACGCGCCGGCGTCGAATGCCGGCGCGGCACCGAGATACCCCGCGATCACCCAGGCATAGACGCGCGCGGCGTCGAAGGTCTTGTCGACCGATGCCATGTCGTTGTCGGTGTGCGCGAGCGACTGCTCGCCCGGTCCGAAGTTCGCCGTCGGAATGCCGGCGTGGTTCAGATACCCCTGATCGTGCGCGGACTGGCCATAGAACGTGCCTACCTCGCGCTCGAGCATCGCACTGCAGCCCGCCTGCAGGAGCCGCGCGGGAAGCGAGTCTTCGGTGACCAGACTCGGATACATGTACGCGCCGGCCTCGACCACGCAACGAAACGGCTTGCCCGAGATCGGGTCGGGCCAATCGTCCAACGTGCGCGCGACGCGCTCGATGGCCGCCACGGCGAGCGCGGGATCGTCGCCGGGCAGCAGGCGCTGGTCGAGTCGCACGATGCACTGGCCCTGCACGGTGTGCGTGGATTTCGGAAAACTTTCGATGCCGTTACAGGTCAGCCAGGCCGTGCCGAGGCCCGGATGCGCGCGCGTATTCGGAATCGCCTCGCCCAGGCGGCGCAGCAGCTCGACCGCGCCGACGATCGCATTTGCGCCCTCGTTGGGTCGGCTCGAGTGGCACGGCGCGCCGTGCACGGTGACGTTCACGTCGACGCGTCCCCGATTGCCGAGCTGCAGCTGCATCGCGTTGCCGTAGACGAAGGCGACATCGGCGCGTACGCCCTCGTGCTCGATCACGTGCTTGATCGCATCGGGCTTGCCGGTCTCGCCCGACACCAGACACAGCAGCACGAGCCGCCCGTCGAGGCCGATCGCCGCATCGCGCACGGCTTCGATCGCGTGCAGGATCGCCGCCATCGTGCCTTTCTGTTCGCTCGCCCCCTTGCCGAGCACCGCCTCGCCCGGCAGGCCGTGCGGCGTGCCGTCGATCAATGTCGCGCCGTAGGGGTCGGGCATCGTCGACGGCGGCTGGTTCATCGCGTGCATCACCAGCATCAGCGTGCGTGCAGCGTGCGCCGGCCCCAGCTCGGCGATCAGGTTACCCATCGAATCCTGGCGCACGCGCGTGAAGCCTAACGCGCTCATCCGCGGCACCAGCGCAACGCGGATGAACTCGCGCAGCTGCGGCTCGTCCTCGAGCAGCGCGGTCTGCGGGCTCGGCACGCGCACCAGTTCCTGCAGGATCGTGCGCACGCGCTCGTACGAGAGCGTCGCCGCGAGCGTCCGGGCAAGTGCCTTTGCCTGCGGTGACGCAGCGGCCGGCGTGGCGGGGGTCGGGGCAGTAACGGGTGTGCTCATTCGGTTCTCGCTCGCTTCATCGTGCTGTTCTATAGTCGTCGTACCGTTGCCGCGGTGTACGCGGGGGAGCGGGCGGCAGCGCTGGGACGCCGCGACTTCAGGGAGAGTTTATCTTGAGTTCACTGTGCATTCGCGATGTCGCGATCCTCACGCTCGATGAACCCGCATCGTTCATCGAGCGCGGCGACATCGTCGTCGACGGCGGGCGCATCGTCGCGGTGAACCCGGTCGACGCGGGTATCGAACGCCCGCCCGTGCCCGGCGCGCGGGTGATCGATGGGCGCGGCTTCCTTGCGGCACCGGGTCTGGTCAACGCGCACACCCACTCGCCCGGCGCACTGCTCGCCGGCACGATGGACGTCGAAAGTCACCCGGCGTTCATGTGGTTGAACCAGGCCGACACCAGCGCGCGCAACGTGCACGAAGTCCGGGTCAGCGCACTGCTGAACGCGACGCAGATGCTGCTCGCAGGCGTCACCACCGCGATCGATCACTTCCCGGCGCAGAATTTCGGGCCCGAAGACATTGCGGCCGCGGTCGGTGCCTATCGCGACAGCGGTATGCGCATGGTGCTCGCGGTGCGGATCTTCGACGACACCTTCGGCGACATCTTCCCGCCGGACACGGTGCTGCCGCCCGATCTCGAGCGCGATCTCGCGCGCCTCGCACCGCTGCCGCCGAAACCGCTCGCCCAGACGCGCGAGCTGACCGAGGATGCGATCGCGCGCTACCACGACCCCGAGTGCCGGCTGTCGGTGTTTCCTGCGCCGACCAATCCCGCGCGCTGCACCGATGCGCTGCTGGCGATGACGCGCGACATCGCGGCGCGTTACGACGTCGGCATCCACACGCATCTGCTCGAATCGAAGGTACAGACGCGACTCGCGCAGGAGCGCCACGGCTGCACGATGGTCGAGCACCTGGAACGCCTCGGACTGCTCTCGCCCAAGCTCTCGTGTGCGCACACCATCTGGATCGACGATCCCGACATTGCGCGTCTCGCCGAGCACGGCGTCGTCGTCGTGCACAACCCCGAGAGCAACCTGAAGCTCGGCACCGGCATCGCACCGATCGGGCGCATGCTCGACGCGGGCGTCACCGTCGCGCTGGGCACCGATGGCAGCGTCAGCAACGACAATGTGCAGCTGCACGAGGCGATGCGACTCGCCGCGACGCTGGGGCGCGTCGTCGAACCGGACCGCCGGCGCTGGGTGACGGCAGCGCAGG
>JACMMK010000437.1 GCA_014379045.1 Burkholderiales bacterium | reverse complement strand
TCGGGCTCTGGCGCCGACAGCGCATTGGCTGGATGTGCCCGGTTGCTCGGAGGCGCCACGCAAGGCCCGCGGCGAGGGCCCCGTCGCCTGAAAGGTGACGGGATCGACGTAGCCGAGTCGGGCTCTGGCGCCGACAGCGCATTGGCTGGATGTGCCCGGTTGCTCGGAGGCGCCACGCGAGGCCCGCGGCGAGGGCCCCGTCACCTGAACGGTGACCGGATCGACGTAGCCGAGTCGGGCTCACTCATCGTCCCCGGTGATCTTTCGATGCTGGACGACGGAGATCGACGATGAGCATCAGTGCACTTCGGCTGGCAGCGCGCATGCTCGCGCGCGACTGGCGGGCGGGCGAGCTCCGGGTGTTGGTCGCGGCGTTGGTGATCGCGATCGCGGCGGTGACCAGTGTCGGGTTCTTTTCCGATCGCGTGCGACTCGCGCTGCTCGAGCAGGCCAACGCGTTGCTCGGCGCCGACCTGATCGTCATCGCCGATCGGCCGCTCGATCCGGCGTTTGTCGCAGAGGCGGTGCGGCTGGGTCTCGCGCATGCGACGGTGCTGCGCTTTCCGAGCATGGCGATCCGTGAAGACCGGGCGCAATTGTCTGAGTTGCGTGCCGTTGGCGACGGTTTCCCGCTCAAGGGGACGATCGAACTGGCACCGCGGCATCTGGCCCCCGCGCTACCACAGCGCACGATTCCCGCGCGCGGCACTGCATGGGTGGATACCCGGATGGTGGCGCTGCTCGGCGTCGATGCCGGCACGACGATCGAGCTGGGCGACAAGGCGTTCCTGATCGCGGGTGTGTTCGATCGCGAAGCCGAGGCGAGTGTCGGATTTCTCTCGATGTCACCCCGGGTGATCATCAACGCGCTCGACCTGCCCGAGACCGGTCTCGTACAACCGGAAAGCCGGGTCAGCTATCGCTTGATGCTCGCCGGACCGGCGGGCGCGATCGCACAGTTCAGGTCGTACGCACGGACCCGGCTCGTCCCCGGACAGCGGCTCGAGGACGTGCGCGACGGTCGACCCGAGTTGCGCAGCGCGCTCGACCGGGCAGAACGGTTTCTTGGACTGGCGGCGCTGGTGAGCGTGATCCTTGCCGGCGTCGCGGTCGCGCTCGCCGCACGCCGCTTCCTGCAGCGACACCTCGATGCGTGCGCGATGATGCGCTGCCTCGGGGCGCCGCAGCGGCAGATGATCGGGCTGTACTTCACCCAGTTCCTGCTGTTGGGGCTGGCAGCGAGTGCCGTCGGTTGTGCGATCGGCGCTGCGGGTCAGCAGGTGCTGGTCGAAGTGCTCGGCGCGCTCGTCTCGGCGCGCCTGCCGGCACCGTCGATCTGGCCGGCGGTGCAGGGGATGGTCACCGGTGTCGTGCTCCTGCTCGGGTTCGGGCTCCCGCCTCTGATCGCGCTTGCCTCGGTGCCGACGCTGCGGGTACTGCGTCGCGATCTGGGTGCGCCAGGGCGCTCGAGCGTGCTGTCGTGGTTCGCGGCATTGTTCGCGATCGCGGCGCTGGTGCTGTGGGAGGCGTCCGATCTCAAGCTGGGGCTGATGATGCTCGGCGGTACGGTCGCGATGGTGCTCGCCTGCGCGGCCGCCGCGTGGGTCGCG
>JACMMK010000436.1 GCA_014379045.1 Burkholderiales bacterium | reverse complement strand
TGAACGCGCTGCTGGGCGGCCAGGTCGATGCCGCCGTGCTGCCGCTCGCGCTGATCGCTGCATGGATCGACAACGGCGCACTGCAGGAGATCACGCCGCTGGGGCTGCCCCTCGGCGAATCCGGCGGCTGGTTCGGGCTGCTGGCGAGCCCGGACTGGTCGCCGACGGCGCTCGACCACCTGGCGCGTGCCATCGGCGCGGGGTTGACGACGGAAGCGTCGAAGAGTTTTCTCGAAAAACTCGGATTGAGCGTCGCCACCGAGGCTCGCGACCGGTTCCGGGCCCGGATCGTTCGAGAACGCGGCGAGTATCTCGGCGAAAAAAAATCGGGCGCACCGTGAGGAGCGCCCGAAGCAAGGAGTCAACAGAAGAGGAGGGGGGTCTGTTGCTCGACCTGGTTAACGACTGCGCGTCGAAAAACTTGAGTCCGCAGGCGCATGCAGGGGAAATGAAGACAGGGATGCCACAGGTTCGGTGCGCAGCGGTTGTCCAGCCGTTATGCTTGGACACGCGCGCACCGCGCGGCGGCTCGGTCGATGCATTCCAAACCGGTCGCGGTGATCGAACGACCCCAATGGACTTAAATCACGAAAGTTTTGGCGCAACGCACCATTCGGACTTGATTTCTGCCTGCGGTGCCCTTACACTTCTTCTCGTGCCAGACGTAACCCGTCTCGCATAATCCTCCGAAACCTCCTCCTTTGGTGGATTTTCCAAGCGGAACCGCAAGGTTCCGCTTTTTTTTCGTTCGTACCCGACGAAGGTGGTTCGACCGCGCCGATACTGGCGGGTGGAGGGGGTTCGCACGGTGACAACAGGCTGTACGTTCGGCGCAGGCATGTCCACGACATCATGTCAGGCAGGCGCGGCGAGGTCGCGCGTCCAGTGAGCGTCGCCTTGGGCGCTGACACCGCTCGCATGCCAGCGTCGCAGCGACGACCGGTGTCCGATGCTTACCACGGCAGTATCCGGCAGGGTCTCCCGCAGGAGCGCGTACAGCGCGGCCTCGCTGGGCTCATCGAGCGCCGACGTCGCCTCGTCCAGAAACAGCAGTGCCGGACGCACGAGCAACGCTCGGGCGAAGCCGACGCGTTGCTGCTCACCGCCTGACAGGACCCGCGCCCACTGATCGGTGTCGTCGAGTCGGTGCGCCAGGTGCGCGAGACCGCATCGCGCCAGAACGAGGTTGAATTGCGCACCCTCGGGCTGCGTCGCCAGCGGGTAGCAGATCGCTGCGCGCAGCGTGCCGAGCGGCAGGTAAGGCCGTTGGGGCAGAAACAGGACGCGGGCACGTTCGGGCATCCGCACCGAGCCGTGTCCGAACGGCCATATGCCGGCGAGTGCGCGCAACATCGTGCTCTTGCCGGACCCCGAGGCGCCGCTCACGAGCACGGCTTCTCCGGGTGCCACGTCCAGATCCAGACCGTCGACCAGTTTGCGTCCATCGGGCAGTGCAACGGTGAGGTTGCGGACTTCGAGTGCCGGCATCTGGGTGCGGGCGTCTGCCGTCTGCGAAACGCGCCCGGGCTCGAGGACTTCGAAGTCGAACCGATCACCCGTGCGCGCATACGCTTCGGCTTCGCGCATCGTTGCATCGAAGCCGGTCAGTCGGTCGACGGTCGCTTTCCAGGTTGCCAGCAGCGTGTAGGCGTTGATCAGATAGGAAAGCGACGAGTGCACCTGACCAAACGCCGACGAGATCTGCATCAGTCCGCCGAGCTGGATCTCCTTGGCGAAAAAACGCGGTGCGGCCACCATGAACGGGAACACGAGCGCGAGCTGGTTGTAACCGTTCAGGAACCAGGTGAGTTTCTTCTGCCGTTCCATCAGTTGCCAGTAGTTGGAGAAGACCTGTCCGAAACGCTCGCCGAGGCGCGCGCGTTCCACCCCCTCACCGCGGTACAGCGCAACGCCCTCGCTGTTCTCGCGCAGGCGCATCAGACCGTATCGAAAGTCCGCTTCGAACCGCTGCTGCATGAAGTTCAGGCGCACCAGCGGGCGCCCGATCAGGTTCGCGATCCAGGTACCGAGCGCGGAATACAGCACCGCAGCCCAGACCATGTAGCCGGGTACCGTGAAGTCGACGCCGGCCAGCGTGAACTCTGCGGGGCCGGAAAGATTCCACAACACGAACACGAACGAGGCGAGCGTGACCACCGCGTTCATCAAGCCCAGCCCGATATCGAGCGTCTGGTCGCACATCAGCCTCACGTCTTCGCTGATGCGCTGGTCAGGGTTGTCGGTACCTGCCTGCGCGTGCTCGCCGGCGAACTGCATCCGGTAGTGAATCTGCTCGCTCAGCCACCGGTCGACGTAGCGGCCGGTCAACCAGCGGCGCCAGCGGATCTGCAGCATCTGATTGAGGTACGACTGATAGACCACGATCAGGATGTACACGGCAGCGAGGAACAGGAAGTACCACAGCAGCGCAACGAATCCGGGTTGGTCGTAGGTCTGGATCGTGTTGTAGAACGCGTTGTACCAGCTGTTGATCTGCACCAGCATGTAGACCGAACCCAGGTTCAGCGCGATCACGCTCGCCAGCAGCGCCCACGCCGCGAAGCGCTCCTCCGAGCGCCAGAAGGGGCTCGCCAGGCGCCAGAACGCGCGCATGAATTCGATCGATCGGGAGTTGTTCAAGCGCAGGCCTCCGTAGGTTCAATGCTCGTTGACGCGTTGCGAATGTGGGTCACGACAGACTGCGTGTCGGCGCGACATGTCGCCGGTCAGTATCATGCGGGCCGATGCGAACTCTCGCGCGGGACCTAACAAGAGCGCTGCACGCACGGTGGCCGTGCGTGCGAGCCTTGCGTTGATCGAAGTCGCGTCGGCGTTCGAGGCGCTGGCACAGGCGATGCCGGTGAGCGCGCCGGTGCTCGTGGGTTGTGTGCTCACGCTGTTCGTCGCCTATCTGGTTTTCGGAGTGTCCGGTTTCGGTGCTTCGCTGATCACGATACCGGTGCTGTCGCAGGTGATGCCGCTGCCGCTGCTGCTCTCGCTCGCGGTCGTCACCGATCTGGCGGCCGCGACCATCGTCGCCGCATTCGGCCAGAACCGGGGCGAGCCGGGGCCGCGCACGCGCCCGGCTATCGACCATGCAGAGCTCTGGCGCCTGGGGCTGCCGGCGGTCGCGGGTGCAACGGTGGGTGTGACGCTGCTGGTCGGTATGCCACGCGATGCCTCGATGTTTGCGCTGGGCGCGTTCCTGCTCGGCTATGGCGCGTGGTCGTGGCGGTCGCGGATACCGACAGCGCCGCTCGGTGCGCGCTGGAGCCTTCCGTTCGGATTCGCGGGCGGCTTGCTGGGCGCGCTGTTCGGCATCGGTGGGCCGCCTTACGTGATCTACCTGTCGCGGCGCATCTTCGACCCGCGTCGACTGCGTGCGACGATAGCCGTGGTCGTCCTGGCGAGCCTTGCAATACGTTTCGTCGTGTTCCTGAGTGCGGGGCTGCTGATGCAACCGGGCCTCCCGGCAATGCTTGCTGTGTTGCTGCCGGTGTGTGTCGTATCGGTACTGATCGGCAACCGGATGTTCGAGCATCTCTCTCGCGAACGATTGCACCGAGTGATCGCGAGTCTGCTTGCGGTGAGCGGTGCACTGCTGATCGTGCGCACGTTGCTCGACGTGGGGCCGTAACGACTTGTTCGCCGTGCCGTGCCGGTTTGTCAAGCGCAATCGTTGCACGCGGTTTTCGGCAGCGCGTTCGTGCCTCACTATAATCAGGGCACAGCGCATGGGGTGCGTGCGCTCGAGATGCGCGTGATGCGCGCCGGCGACGGTGCAGCGGTGCGATGCCTGTTGCACGGGCAACCCGGTCGATCGTGAGCAACGATGCGGGGTGCGGGAAGAATGGGACACGGTTATCCACAAATGCTGTGAATTGTTTTGACCAGTCAGATCTGTTTCCTGAATTGAGCGAATGGCCAACGCGCGTTACGATGAAGCGTCGATACGAGTCCTCAAAGGACTCGAACCGGTCAAGGAACGACCGGGGATGTACACCAGGACCTCGGACCCCGGCCATGTCATAGCCGAAGCGATCGACAACTGTGTCGACGAAGCGCTGGCGGGATACGCGAAGAAGATCGAGGTCACGTTGTTCGCCGATGGCTCGATCGGCATAGCCGACGACGGACGCGGGATTCCGGTCGGTCCGCATCCCGAAGAAAAGGTGCCGGTGGTCGAGCTCGTGTTCACGCGCCTGCACGCCGGCGGCAAGTTCAACAAGCGGGCCGGCGAAGCGTACTCGTTCGCCGGCGGACTCCACGGCGTCGGCGTCTCGGTGACGAATGCGTTGGCGCAGCGTCTGGACGTCGAGGTCAGGCGCGATGGCGCACGCTGGCAGATCGGCTTCGCCGACGGCGATGTGGTGAAGCCACTGAAGAAGGTCGGCGAGCCGACACGCGATACCGGCACGACGCTGCGCGTATGGCCGAACCCGAAATACTTCGACCAGCCGAAGGTGCCGCTCGACGACCTCGAGCGACTGCTGCGTTCGAAGGCTGCCTTCCTGCCGAACGTGACGGTGACGCTGGCGACCGAGCGCGCGCGCAGCGCGGCGGCGAACGCCGGCACGCCCTCATTCGACACGCGCACCTGGCGCTATCGCGGCGGCATCGAGGAGTATCTGAACGAACTGCTCGAGGGCGCCGCCACGCTGATACCGGTCTTCGTCGGTGACAACTATGCCGGCAAGCCCGCAGACAACGACCCGTTCGCCGAAGGCGAAGGCGCGGCGTGGGCGATCACCTGGGTCGACGACGGCGCCACGGTGCGCGAGTCATATGTGAATCTGATTCCCACGCCCAGTGGTGGTACGCACGACAGCGGCTTGCGCGAGGGCATGTTCGGCGCGGTGAAGAACTTCATCGACCTGCACAATCTGTTGCCCAAAGGCGTAAAGCTGCAACCCGAGGACGTGTTCGGGCGCGCCTGCTACGTGTTGTCCGCGCGGGTGCTCGACCCGCAGTTCCAGGGGCAGACGAAAGAGCGGCTGTCCTCGCGCGACGCCGTACGTCTGATGGCGACGATGGTGCGCGACCCCGCCGATCTCTGGCTGAACGAACATGTCGAGTACGGTCGAGCGATCGCCGAACTGTCCATTCGGCAGGCGCAGCAGCGCATGCGCTCGGCGCAGAACCGCATCGAAAAGAAGAAGGGCTCGGGGGTGGCCGTACTGCCCGGCAAGCTCACAGACTGCGAATCGAGCGACGCGCGCGAGAACGAAGTATTCCTGGTCGAGGGCGATTCGGCCGGTGGCTCCGCCAAGCAGGGGCGCGACAAGAACCTGCAGGCGATCCTGCCGCTGCGCGGCAAGGTACTCAACTCGTGGGAGCAGGAACGCGACCGTCTGTTCGCCAACAACGAGATCCACGATATCGCGGTCGCGATCGGTGTCGACCCGCACGACCTCGACGCGCCGGAAACGGTCCTCGACAATCTGCGCTACGGCAAGATCGCGATCATGGCCGACGCCGATGTCGACGGCTCGCACATCCAGGTGCTGCTGCTGACGCTGTTCCTGCGTCATTTTCCGAAGCTGGTCGAGCGCGGGCATGTGTACATCGCGAAGCCGCCGCTGTACCGCGTGGATGTGCCGAGCCAGGGCAAGCGCACTGCGCGCAAGATCTATGCACTCGATGATGCCGAGCTCGAAGCGATCGAAGACAAGCTGCGCAAGGAAGGCGTGAAGGATGCAACGTGGCAGGTGCAGCGCTTCAAGGGCCTCGGCGAAATGAGCGCAGAACAGCTCTGGGAGACGGCGATGAATCCGGCGACCCGGCGCCTGCTGCCGGTGGCGATGAGTCGTGCAGAACTCGCGTCGACATTGAAGGTGTTCACGATGCTGATGGGCAAGGGCGAAGCCGCGTCTCGACGCGCCTGGATGGAACGGCACGGCAACGAGGTCGAGGCCGATGTCTGAGCTGCAGGCAGTGATGCGAACGCCGCGCGCGGCGGCGCGGCGAGATGCGCAAGCAGACTCGCGCCGCGCATCGAGCAGCGCCGCTCATGACGGGTTATCTTCCGCGGCCCCACCGCGGTCGCTCGGCCGACGAGGCGAGCGGTGACTGGCCGCGTCGAGCAACCGGATCTGTTCGAGAGCGAGCGCGACACGGCGTCCGTGCCGG
>JACMMK010000435.1 GCA_014379045.1 Burkholderiales bacterium | reverse complement strand
CGGCTGGGGCAACGTCGGGGCCAGCGGCTGGGGCTGCGCCGATGACGGCCGCGAGCGCGATACCTGCAATGTCTGCCATGGCGACCGTGCAGACGCTGATCCGTGAAGAGGTGCTCGCGCTGTCCGCCTATCAGGTGCCCGACGCACGCGGCCTGGTCAAGCTCGACGCGATGGAGAACCCGTACCCGCTGCCCGCGGCGCTCGCCGAAGAACTCGGCCATCTGCTCGCGCGGGCCCCGGTCAATCGCTATCCCGATGCCGATGCGAAAGCGTTGAAGGCCGCGATCCGACGCGCGCTGCCGGTTCCGGGCGATTGCGACATCCTGCTTGGCAACGGCTCCGACGAGATCATCCAGCTGCTCGCGCTCGCGGTCGCGAAGCCCGGGGCGGTGCTGGCGTCGGTCGAACCGACGTTCGTCATGTTCCGGATGATCGCGACCTTCACCGGGCTGCGCCACGTCGCGTGCAGCCTGCGTTCCGACTTCACGCTAGATGTCGAGGCGGTGCTGGCCCTGCTCGAACGCGAGCGTCCGGCGCTGCTGTTCCTCGCGACACCGAACAATCCGACCGGCAACGCCTTCGCCCGCGCCGACATCGAGCGGATCGCGCGTGCCGTGCCAGGCCTGCTGGTGATCGACGAAGCCTACTACGCGTTCGGCGACACTTCGCATCTCGATCTCGCCGGGCTGGCGCCCAACGTGCTGGTGATGCGCACCTTCTCCAAGCTCGGGCTGGCGGGACTGCGGCTCGGCTTCCTGGTCGGACCGAAGCACTGGCTCGAGCAGGTCGACAAGCTGCGCCTGCCTTACAACGTCAACGTGCTGACCCAGCGCTGCGCGACCCGGCTGCTGGAGAGCTATGATCAACTCGCCGCGCAGGCCGAAGCGATCCGCGTCGAACGCGGCGAACTCGAGCGCGAACTCGCCGAGGTGCGCGGGGTCGAGGTGTTCGCCTCCGAAGCCAATTTCCTGTTGTTCAGGATCGCCGGCGCAGCCGCGGTGTTCGACGGGCTCGTCGCGCGGGGCGTGCTGATCAAGAACGTGTCGCGCGCGCATTCGCTGCTCGCCGATTGCCTGCGTGTGACGGTCGGGACGCGCGCGGAGAACACGCGCTTTCTCGCCGCGCTGCGCGAGACGGTCGCAGTCTGATTTGGGTTAACCTCGCCGCCATGCGTCAGGCCACGATTCATCGCAAGACCCAGGAGACGACGATCGACGTCGAGTTGAATCTCGACGGCGCGGGTCGTTACACGATCGCCACGGGGATCGCCTTCCTCGACCACATGATCGAACAGGTCGCGCGGCACGGGTTGTTCGATCTCGACCTGAAGGCGACCGGCGACCTTCACGTCGATGCGCATCACACGGTCGAGGACGCCGGCATCACGCTCGGCCAGGCGCTCGCGCGCGCAGTCGGTGACAAGCGTGGCGTACGTCGCTACGGCCACGCCTACGTCCCGCTCGACGAAGCGCTGTCGCGCGTGGTGATCGACCTGTCGGGGCGCCCGGGGCTCGAGATGCAGGTCGAGTTCACGCGCGCGCGCATCGGCGAGTTCGACGCCGATCTGATCCGCGAGTTCTTCCAGGGGTTCGTCAACCATGCGCAGGCGACCGTGCATATCGACAACCTGAAGGGGCGCAACGCCCATCATCAGGCCGAAACCATCTTCAAGGCGTTCGGCCGGGCGCTGCGCATCGCGGTCGAACTCGACCCGCGTGCCGCCGATGCGGTGCCCTCGACCAAGGGTTCGCTCTGACGCGCGATGACGATCGTCGTGGTCGATTACGGCATGGGCAACCTGCGCTCGGTGGCGAAGGCACTCGAGCATGTCGCCGACGGTGTGCCGATCGTGGTCACCGACGATCCTGCGCAGATTGCGCGCGCCGAGCGGATCGTGTTTCCCGGGCAGGGTGCGATGCCGGACTGCATGCGCGAGCTGGAGGCACGTGGTTTGCGTGCCGCAGTGCTCGACGCGGCCGGGAACAAGCCGTTCCTGGGCATCTGCATCGGCTTGCAGATGCTGTTCGAACGCTCGGAAGAAGGTGACACCCTTGGGCTCGCGATCCTCTCGGGAGACGTCGTGCGGTTCCCCGCAGAGGCGATGGTCGATGCCGAGGGCAGGCGCTTGAAGGTACCCCACATGGGCTGGAATCAGGTGCACCAGTCGGAGCCGCACCCGATGTGGACCGGCATCGCGGACGCGACGCGGTTCTACTTCGTTCACAGCTATTTCCCGCAGCCCGCGCAGGCGGAGCTCGTGGCCGGGTACAGCCACTATCCGTTCGCGTTCTGCTGCGCGGTTGCCCGCGCCAACCTGTTTGCCGTACAGTTCCATCCGGAGAAAAGCCACCGGGCAGGTCTGCAGTTGCTTGCGAACTTCGTCAACTGGAATGTGCGATCCGGAACCATCGCCGAGCGTGCGCGATGCTCCTGATCCCGGCGATCGACCTGAAAGACGGCGGCTGTGTCCGGCTGCGCCAGGGCGACATGGCGGGTGCCACGGTCTATTCCGAGCGTCCTGCCGAGATGGCGAAACAGTGGCTCGCGCAAGGCGCGCGCCGGCTGCATATCGTCGATCTGAACGGTGCCGTGGCCGGGCGCCCGAAGAACGAACCGGCGATCAAGGATATCGTCAAGGCGATCGGCGACGAGATACCGATCCAGCTCGGCGGCGGCATTCGCGACCTCGACACGATCGAGCGGTATCTCGACGACGGAGTGGCGTACGTGATCATCGGCACTGCCGCGGTCAAGACGCCGGGGTTCCTGCACGACGCCTGCGGGGCGTTTCCCGGACATATCATCGTCGGGCTCGACGCGAAGGACGGCAAGGTCGCGGTCGACGGCTGGTCGAAGATGACCGGCCACGAGGTCGGCGATCTCGCGAAGAAATTCCAGGATTACGGTGTCGAGGCGGTGATCTATACCGACATCGGTCGCGACGGCATGCTGAGCGGGATCAACGTCGAGGCCACGGTCAGGCTCGCGCAGCAGTTGACGATTCCGGTGATCGCGAGCGGCGGGTTGTCCACGCTCGACGATGTGCGTCGATTGTGCGCGGTCGAGAGCGAAGGCATTCCGGCCGCGATCACCGGTCGCGCCATCTACGAAGGTTCGATCGATTTCCGCGAGGCGCAGACGCTCGCCGATTCGCTGACGCCTCCGCTGACCACCACCTGATCCGACGCCTCGATCGTGCTTGCCAAACGCATCATCCCGTGCCTCGATGTCGCCGGCGGGCGGGTGGTCAAGGGTATCAATTTCGTCGATCTGCGCGACGCCGGCGACCCGGTCGAAGTGGCGCGGCGCTATGACGAGCAGGGCGCCGACGAGCTGACGTTTCTCGACATCACGGCGAGCAGCGACGCGCGCAGCACGTTGCTGTCGATGGTCGAGGCGGTCGCGGCCCAGGTATTCATCCCGCTGACCGTAGGCGGCGGCGTGCGCTCGGTCGCCGATGTGCGCGCGTTGCTCAATGCCGGCGCCGACAAGGTCAGCATCAACACCGCGGCGGTACAGACGCCGGAACTGGTGCAGCAGGCAGCAGGGCGCTATGGTGCGCAATGCATCGTGGTCGCGATCGACGCAAAACGGGTCGTGGACACGCCCGACGCGGCCCCACGCTGGGAGGTTTTCACGCATGGCGGGCGGCGCGCGACCGGGCTCGATGCGCTCGACTGGGGCCTGCAGATGCAGGACTACGGCGCCGGCGAGGTGCTGCTCACCAGCATGGATCGCGATGGCACCCGCATCGGCTTCGACCTCGCGCTCACGCGCGCGTTCTCCGACGCGCTGACGATCCCGATCATCGCGAGCGGCGGTGTCGGTTCCATCGCCCACATGGTCGAGGGCGTGACCCAGGGTCACGCCGATGCGGTGCTCGCCGCGAGCATTTTCCACTACGGCGAACACACGGTGGGCGAAGTCAAACGCGCGCTCGAAGCGGCCGGCGTGGAAGTGCGGCGCTGACGGTGTCGACACGATGAGCGAGTTGCCTGCGTGGCTGGACGAGGTGGCGTTCGATGCGAACGGGCTGATCCCCGCCGTCGCGCAGGACGCGGCGAGCGGGCGCGTGCTGATGATCGGTTGGATGAGCCGTGAGTCGCTCGCCCTCACGCGCTCGACCGGGCTCGCCCACTATTGGTCGCGTTCGCGCGGCAGGCTGTGGAAGAAGGGCGAAGAATCGGGTCATCTGCAGCGGGTGCAAGAGATTCGCCTGGACTGCGACGAGGATGTGATCCTGCTGTTGATCGAACAGGTAGGTGGCATCGCGTGCCATACCGGCCGGGAAAGCTGCTTCTACCGTCGTCTGGACGATAATGGCTGGGTCGTCGTCGATTCGGTGCGCAAGGCGCCCGACGAGATCTATCGTCGTTGAGGGCACGCCGACGCCGACGCCAACGCGGCGCGGTCTCGGACGACCCTGCCATCCTGCCCAAGATCTTGAACGAGAGCTGATCCCATGAACGCCGAGGCGGTGCTGCAAAGACTCTCCGCTACGATCGAGTCGCGCAAGGGCGCAGAACCCGACAGTTCGTACGTGTCGAGTCTGTTTCGCGCCGGGCATGACACGATTCTGAAGAAGCTGGCCGAAGAGTCAGCCGAAACGCTGTTGGCGGCGAAGGACGGTGATAAACTGCACCTTGTCAAGGAAGTGGCCGACCTGTGGTTTCACAGCCTCGTGCTGCTCGCGCATCATGGTTTGGGCCCCGGCGACGTCCTCGCCGAACTCGCTCGGCGGGAAGGTGTCTCCGGGCACGACGAGAAACGCGCCCGCATCGCGCCCTGATTCCGGCAGACCCGGTGTCGGCGGAGGCTTCGACCCGCTGTTTCACGGAGATAAACGCATGCGCAATGGTCTGGCGTCGATGATGGTATGCGCGATACTCGCAGCGCCGCTCGCCAGCGCGCAGGTTCCGCAAGGCTACTATTTGGATTGCAAATCGTCGAAGGTCGGGGTGATCCTGGCGCATGGTCAGGGACTCGAGGCCGACTCGCAGGTCGTCAGCCCGCTGCGCAAGGCGATCCACCGTGAACTCGGATATCACACCCTGTCCTTGCAGATGCCGGTTCTCCAGGGCAATGGTTCTCCGGACACGTTCCAACAGTATGCTTCGACGTTTCCCGAGGCCTACACCCGAATCCAGAACGGCATCAATTCCTGATGAAGGACAAGGGCGTGGAACGGATCTACCTGATGGGCTACAGCATGGGCGGGCGCATGACTTCGGCATCTCTGGCCAATCAACCGGTCCCCGGCATCGTCGGCTATATCGACGGGCGAATCGCCGACGCAGTCGTCGGTTGGTTGAAGAAGTAGGAGAAAAACAAGTGACACCCGCCGGTTCATTCATCGTCCGACGTCGGTAACCCGGCGCCGGTCAGCGATCAGGGCATCATCGGGCCGGGTTCGGCCCCGGCGCCCGACAAGGAGCATCGATATGGGTTCTTTCAGCATCTGGCATTGGTTGATCGTCCTGCTGGTGGTCGTGCTGGTGTTCGGCACGAAGAAGCTCGGCAATCTCGGCAAGGATGTCGGCAGCGCGATCAAGGGCTTCAAGGAAGGCGTGAAAACGGACGACGACAAGCCACCGACCGCAAACTCCACCTCCAGCCCCACCGCACAGCAGATTCCCGGCCAGACGATCGAAGGCGAGATCAAGGGCAAATCCGAAAGCAAGGTGTAGGCCGCGAGCAGCGTGTCAGCGCCGACCGTGCGCAGGGGCCGCTGAGCCCCGCGTAGGCGGCGCAGTGCCTGTAGCCCTCCCTCCACCATGCTCGATCTCGGCTTCTCGGAAATGATGGTGATTGCAGCGGTCGCGCTGATCGTGCTCGGGCCCGAGCGGCTGCCGAAGGTCGCGCGCACCGTCGGTCACCTGTTCGGCCGGATGCAGCGTTACGTGAACGACGTCAAGGCCGACATCACCCGCGAGATGGAACTCGACGAGCTGCGCAAGTTCCGGCAGACGGTCGAAGAGACGGCGACCTCGATGCAGTCGGGGTTCAGTGCGTTCGAGTCCGATGCACGCGCGACCGGCGATGAGCTCGCTGCGATGACACGGAGCAGCGCGCCGGCCCCGGTCACCGGCCTCGCCGATGCCGGTGACGCGTCGATGTCACTGCCCGCGCCGGGCCACGACATGCTGCCAGCTGCGCCGCTCGAGGCGACGGTTGCTGCCGGGGAGACGTCCCGATCGTCGCCCTGGGTGGAACCGTCCGTCGCGAGCGCGATGAACACCGATGCATGTTCGGCGACCTATGTGTCGTCGACTACGCTCGCCATGTCAGGCAGGGCCGAAGGTGCGACGGGCGTGCGGCGTGCAGGCTCCGCAGTCTCGCACGTCGAGCCTGCGCCGGGGGCCTGGACCGCCACGCGCGAGGCCTGAGCATGACCGACGGCGATGGCACCAACAAGCACGGCGTGAACGACGACAGCGGCGGCGCGGCCGGCGACAGCGGCGAGAGCTTCATGTCGCATCTGGTCGAATTGCGCAAGCGGGTCGTGCGCGCGGCGGCTTCGGTGCTGATCATCTTCGTCGTGCTCTCGCCGTTCATGAAACAGATCTTCGACGTGGTGTCGCTGCCGCTGATGTCGGCGCTGCCCGAGGGCACCAAGCTCCTCGCGACCGGCGTCATCTCGCCATTCTTCGTACCGTTGAAGGTCACGCTGTTCGTGGCCTTCCTGATCGCGCTGCCGTACGTGCTGTATCAGGTGTGGGCGTTCGTCGCACCGGGTCTTTACCAGCACGAGAAACGGCTTGCCTTGCCGGTGCTCGCGTCGAGCGTCGGCATGTTCTTCCTCGGCATGGCGTACTGCTACTTCGTCGTGTTCGGCTTCGTGTTCCGCTTCATCGCCGGCTTTGCGCCCGATTCGGTGGCGGTGGCACCCGACATCGAGAATTACCTGTCGTTCGTGATGGGGATGTTTCTCGCCTTCGGGATGACTTTCGAAGTACCGGTGATCGTCGTGCTGCTGGTGCGCTTCGGTTTCTGCACGCTCGCGCAGTTGAAGCAGGCGCGCCCGTACGTGATCGTCGGCGCGTTCATCGTCTCGGCGGTGGTGACACCGCCCGATATCGTGTCGCAACTGCTGCTGGCGATCCCGCTGTGCATCCTGTACGAGGTCGGGCTGGTGGTCGCGCGCTTCACCGGGCTGTCGCCGTCGCGCGCGCAGGTCGATGCCGATGAGGATGCAGCCGCCGATGCAGCCGCCGAGGCCGCGTTGGCACGCGGCGAGACCCGCGTTCCGCCTAAAGAATCGTGAGCTGCGGCCGTAGAGCGGGACGTGGGGTCGCGGGCCGAGGCGGTTCGCACGTTCCCGAGTTCGACGCGGAGCACCGATGATTCTGACCAACATAGAGTTGATCCCGGGCAAGCGGGTGATCAAGCACCTGGGGCTCGTCCAGGGCAGCACCGTGCGCGCGAAGAATGTCGGACGCGACATTCTGGCGAGCCTGAAGAACATCGTCGGCGGCGAGCTGAAGGGCTACACCGAGTTGCTCAACGAAGCACGCGACGAGGCGACCGAGCGGATGGTGCGGCAGGCGCAGGCTGCCGGTGCCAACGCCATCCTGAACGTGCGTTTCTCGACCTCGTCGATCACGCAGGGTGCGGCAGAACTGTTCGCGTACGGTACCGCGGTGGTCGTCGAATAGCACCCGCGCGGAATCCTCGTTCCGTCCCCGCGTTCCCTCGTCCCCCTGTCGCCTCGCGCCACGGCCATGGAAATCCTGTTCGCATTCGCTGACGTGATCATCTTCGCGGTGCTGCTGGCCGTCGGCTTCTTCGTCGGGCGTATCGCCGAGTCGCGTCACTATGCATCGATTCGCCAGCGCGAGAAGTTGTTCGAAAAGGTGAACGTGTTCACGAGCCGGTTCCCGCCCACGGTGTCGCAGACCTTCGATGCCTCGCTGGTCAGCGGTAGCGTCGTGGTGTCGCAGGACTACTTCAAGGCGGTCGCAGCATCGCTGTACAGTCTGTTCGGCGGGCGCGTGCGCTCCTACGAAAGCCTGCTCGACCGCGCGCGGCGCGAATCGGTGTTGCGGATGAAGCACGCGGCGATGCGCCGTGGCGCCTCGATGATCATCAACGTGAAGTTCCAGACCGCGCAGGTCCCCGGGCGCGGCGTCGGTGCCGTGGAACTGTTCGCGTATGGCACGGCGCTGCGTGCCGTCGATCCGAATGCACGGGGGGAGGTCGACGCAGCGCGTG
>JACMMK010000434.1 GCA_014379045.1 Burkholderiales bacterium | reverse complement strand
TCTCGCGCCCACCCGCGGCGAGCGCCGCTGGCAGGGCCGCCCGATCGCGTCGTTGCCGAAACGCGAGCGCATCGCCACCGAACTCAAGGTGCAGATGATCTTCCAGGATGCGTTCGCTTCGCTCGACCCGCGCATGCACGTCGGCGACCTGATCGCCGAAGCGCCGCTGGCGCATGGCCTGATCACGCGCACGCAGCGCGGCGACCACGTCGACCGGATGTTGCAGCAGGTCGGGCTCGATGGCGACGCGCGCGCGCGCTATCCGCACCAGTTCTCTGGCGGGCAGCGCAGTCGCATCGGCATTGCGCGCGCGCTCGCGGTGAATCCCGAGCTGCTCGTCTGCGACGAAGCGGTGGCGTCGCTGGATGTCTCGATCCAGGCGCAGATACTCAACCTGTTCATGGCGTTGCGGGTCGAGCTCGGCCTGACCTATCTGTTCATCAGCCATGACCTCGGTGTGATCCGCCACCTCGCCGACCGCGTGCTGATCATGTACCTCGGCCGCATCGTCGAAGCGGCTCCGAATGAAGCGCTGTTCACCGACGCGAACCATCCGTACACGCAGGCGCTGCTCGCCGAGGTACCGACGCTGACGCAGCGGCGTCGGCAGTACCGTCCGATCGCCGGCGAGATTCCTTCACCGCTCGCCCCGCCATCGGGGTGTCACTTCCACCCACGTTGTCCGCAGGCGTTTGCGCGCTGCGCGATCGAAACGCCGGCACTCAGAGCGGTCGGGCCAGCGCGCTGGTCGGCCTGCCATCTGAACGATCGATCGTAGTCCTTCGGCGGGCAATCTATGTTCCAGGCGTTCTCGCTACCGCGAACGCCGAAGCATCGAACGCCATCGACGACAGCACGGCCCCGCGCCGCCCACCGGATGACGCACCGTCACTTTGCAGCACCGATCCAGTCGCTCGCCTGCACGCGGCCGACGAAATTGTGCTTGCCCGAACCGTCCGGCCGGAAGATCGATGCCTCGCCTTCCCTGATGTCGAACCAGTCGCGGCCGAACGCATCGACGATGTTCGGCTTGTGCGTGACGATCAGCGTGTTCTTCCCGGCCGGGGGACGAGCCGTCGCCATCTTCCGCAACGCCTCGGTTCTTCGGTCGTTCTCGATCGGCGTTGCCACCAGACCGCCTTCCGTCACATCGAGGATCTGCGTGACCTCCCCACCCCCGATGAGCTGTCCGGACTCCACGGCACGATGGTACCTGCTCGTGAAGACCGTGCCGAACGAAATGCCGAGCGTCTTCAACGCATCGCCGACGCGCCTGGCCTCGAGACGCCCGGCTTCGCTCAACAGGCGCTGCCTGGCAACGTTGTCGTAGTTCAGCGGGTCGGTGTCGGCCTGATCCCGGTTCGTCGCGCCGTGGCGCAGGACGATGACGTGGTCGCCCTCGCGCAGCGCTGCGGCGAGCAACTTGACATCGACCGTCTGGGCGTTTGCGAGCGCCGTTGCGAAAACGAAGGCCGTGTACAGGACGAAAACGCATTGCGTGATGACATTCATGCCCGTTCCTTTCCCATTGACGACTCGAGGACACCGCGGGGACCGCGCGTGCTGGCGCCGTCGCCGGCGCTTCCCCCACGCTCTGTAAAGACCGCGGCCGCGGTGCGTTTATTCCCGACGACGCTCGTTGGCAGCGACGAGCGAACAACGGCGCGCCAAGCGTTCCAGCCGCGCCGGAACTGCACTAAACTGATCGTGCGATGAGGCGGGCACGCGGCGCTTTAGAATGGTGCGCGTTACAGCGCCGTGCCCCAGCCCACGCTTCCGCCTCGAATCGCCGCCGGCAGCTTCCTTCGAACGCACAAGACGCCAGGACCCGCCATGATTGAAATTCAAGAACGCCCCGCCGCCGGACCGACGATCCGCCTGCACCCGGACGACAACGTGCTGATCGCACGCACGGTGATCGAACTCGGCGCGAAGCTCGCCGACGGGCTGACGAGTCGCAGTCAGGTGCCGTCGGGCCACAAGATCGCCGCACGCGCGATCGCCAAAGGCGATCCGATCCGCAAATACAACGTGACGATCGGTTTCGCCAACGTCGACATCCCGGCGGGCACCTACGTCCACTCGCACAACATGGAGTTCCGCGAGTTCCAGCGCGACTATGCGTACACCCGCGACTACCGGCCGGTCAAAATGGTCCCCGAAGCCGAGCGGGCGACGTTCATGGGCATCGTTCGGCCGAACGGCCAGGTGGCGACGCGCAATTACATCGGCGTGCTGTCGACGGTGAACTGTTCGGCGACGGTCGCGCACCGGATCGCGGAATGGTTCACGCCGGAGCGCCTCGCCGAGTTTCCGAATGTCGACGGCGTCGTCGCGTTCGCCCACGGCACCGGCTGCGGCATGGAGATGACCGGCGAGCCGATGGATCTGCTCCGACGCACGCTGGCCGGGTATGCGTTGCATGCGAACCTCGCGGGCGCGCTGATCGTCGGCCTCGGCTGTGAACGCAACCAGGTGAGCAAGCTGCTCGCGGCACAGGGACTGGACACCGGCGCCCGCCTGCAGACGTTCGTCATGCAGGACGAAGGCGGCACCACGAAGACGATCGCTGCCGGCGTCGCCGCGGTGAAGGCGATGCTGCCCGAGGCGAACAAGGTGACCCGCACGCCGGTGCCGGCGAGCCACATCACCGTCGGGCTGCAATGTGGCGGCTCGGACGGGTTCTCGTCGATCACCGCGAACCCGGCGCTAGGGGCGGCGATGGACCTGCTGGTGCGCCACGGCGGCACCGCGATCCTGTCCGAGACCCCCGAGATCTACGGCGTCGAGCACACGCTGACCGCGCGCGCCCGCTCGCGCGAAGTCGGCGAGAAGCTGATCGAGCGCATCCGCTGGTGGAAGGACGAGTACACCACGGGCCGCGACACCCAGATCAACGGCAACGTGAGCCCGGGCAACCAGACCGGCGGCCTCGCGAACATCTTCGAGAAGTCGCTGGGCTCGTCGATGAAAGGCGGTACCGGGCCGTTGATGGAGGTGTACCGCTACGCCGAACCCGTCAAGCAGAAGGGCTTCGTGTTCATGGACACGCCCGGCTTCGACCCGGTGTCTGCGACCGGGCAGATCGCGGGCGGTGCGAACATCATCGCCTTCACCACCGGACGCGGCTCGATGTTCGGTGCCAAGCCGGTGCCGTCGATCAAGCTCGCGACCAACACGCCGATGTACAACCGGCTCACCGAAGACATGGACATCAACTGCGGCGGCATCCTCGACGGCACCCACACGCTGCACGAGATGGGCCAGGTGATCTTCGAGCACATCCTGCACACGTGTTCGGGCGAGCGCAGCAAGAGCGAACTGCTCGGGCTCGGCGACCACGAATTCGTGCCCTGGAACATCGGCGTGACAGGCTGAGAACGTCCGCCGGCAGCATCGAACCGGGAGCCGCATGCGTCCTTCGGCCGTTTCGAACGCCCGCCGGATGCAACGGGCCGCTCAGTCAAGACTGAGTTTCGCGCCCTTCAGGATCGTCGTCCACCGGCGGATTTCTTCCGTCTGGAATCGCCTGAACTCCTCCGGGGTCGAAGAGATCGGTTCGACCTCGGCTTTCTCCATCCTCTCGCGTGTGTCCGCCGTCGATACCGCCTTCACCCAGATCGCATTCAGCCGGTCGATGATCGGCCGTGGCGTGGCAGCCGGGGCAAGCAGGGCGTGGAACGAGTTCAAGCGAAAATCGGGGTAGCCCGCCTCGGACGAGGTCGGTAGCTCCGGCAGCGCCGCCGAACGCTTCGGGGTCAATGCCACGACCGGGCGGACCTTGCCGGACTGGATCAGCGTCAATGCCGTGGTCATGCCGATCGTCACGAGGTCGACCTCGCCTCCCATCAGTGCGACGAAGGCCTGGCCGGCCCCCTTGTACGGCACATGCAGCAGCTCGATCTTCGCGAGATGCTGCAGCATCTCGCCGCCCAGATGGTTGCCCGTCCCGACGCCGCCCGAGCCATAGCTGAGCTTGCGCGGGTTGGCGCGCGCGTACTCGATGAGTTCGTTCAGATTGCGGATCGGCAACGCCGGGCGGGTGACCAGCAATTGGGGCGTCTGGCCAAGGAAGGTGATCGGCGCGAAGTCCGTCACCGTGTCGAACGGCAGCTTGCGATAGAGCGCTGGCAGCACGACCAGCGGCTGACCGCCGACCACCAGCGTGTAGCCATCGGGGCGCGCCTTCGCTGCGAGCTCGAAACCGATGGTGCCGGCCGCGCCCGGGCGGTTGTCGGTCACGACGGGCTGGCCCAGGCTCTCGCCGAGTTTCTGTGCGGCGATCCGTCCGACGGTATCAGTGGAACCGCCCGGCGGAAATGGCAACACCATGCGGATCGGACGCGCGGGCCACGTATCGGCGGCCAGCACCCGGTCCGCAACGGACATCGTCACCACGATCATTGCCAGCGCGCACGGCACGCTCGCGCGACGCGGCGGCATCGCATTTGCGCCGCGCGCGACGACGCGCGACACCCTCGAGATCGTCATCGATCATCCTCCGGTCAGTGGCTGCCCGATCTGTCGCCGGAGCTGCCGTGCGTCCATGGTAGGCGTCCCGCCGCGGACGCGCAACGACTACACTGGCCCGATGCTCAGCTATCGCCACGCTTATCACGCCGGCAATCATGCCGACGTGTTGAAGCACCTGGTGCTCGTGCAGCTGCTCGGCTATCTCGCGCAGAAGGACAAACCGTTCTGGTATGTCGATACGCACGCGGGCGCGGGCCTCTACCCGCTCGACTCGGTCGAAGCACTGAAGAATGCCGAGTTCGAAGGCGGGATCGGCCGACTGTGGCGCGACTTCGGCCTTTCGGCAATGCGCACCGATTCAGAGACGTCGCCGATACCGTTGCATCCACAGTCGCCGCATGTGCCGTCGACGGCCCTGCCCGCGGCGTTATCCGCGTATCTCGCACAGGTACGCGCGCTCAATCCCGGTGGCCGGCTCACCCGTTATCCCGGTTCGCCGCAGATCGCGCGCCAGATGCTGCGTGCACAGGATCGGCTGCGCCTGTTCGACCTGCACAGCACCGACAGCCGACTGCTGCGCGCGCAGATCGCCGACGTCGATGCGCGGGTGATCGCCGTTGCCGGCGACGGCTTCGCCGGACTCAGATCGGTGCTGCCGCCGCCGACGCGCCGTGCATTGGTGCTGATCGACCCCTCGTATGAGGACAAGCAGGATTACCGCGACGTGGTGAGCGCGCTCGACGACGCGCTGCGTCGCTTCGCCTCGGGCACCTACCTGGTGTGGCATCCGTTGCTCGACCGGCGTGATAGCGTGCAGTTGCCGAATGCGTTGAAGGCGCTGCGCGACCACGATTGGCTGCATGTGGTGCTGCAGGTGAAAACGCCGGCGGCCCACGGGTTCGGGATGCATGGCAGCGGCCTGTTCATTGTCAACCCCCCGTGGACGCTGCCCGACGCGCTGCGCGAGGCGATGCCGGTGCTGGTGAGCACGCTCGGCGAAGATGCCGGCGCGTCATTCACGCTCGAACATACGATCGTTTGACCGCACGTCGGCGCGTACGGTTCGATTGCGACCGCGCGCTCCATGCTGATAAGCTCTTCGCCGGAAATCAGATGTCGCAGCGCTGCAGCTTGCGCGAGCGATCGACGGGCAACAGGGTCGACCGCTCCCGCACGGCGCTAGTAAATGCGACCGAAGCCATTGGAGGAGCCAACGATGTACCGATCGACCCCCGCGCGGCGCAGCCGTGCCGCGTTGTTGTGTCTTGCCGCGGCGCCACTGGCCGCAACCTCAGTGCCGCAAGCCCTTGCCCAGAACTTTCCGGTGAAGCCACTGCGGATGATCCTGCCGTTTCCGCCCGGCGGGCCGACCGACCTGCTCGGACGCACCGTCGCGGCGCGACTCACCGATCAGGTCGGGCAGCCGGTGACGGTCGACAACCGTCCGGGCGCCGGCGGCAACCTCGGCCTCGAGGTTGCCTCGAAAGCCCCGCCCGACGGCTACACGATGGTGTTGTCGTCGCCGTTGATCGCGATCAGCCCGTCGCTGTACGCGAAGCTCAACTACGACCCGGTCAAGGACCTGGCGCCGATCTCGCTCGTCGCGGTGATCCAGAACATCCTGGTCGTGCATCCCGCGGTACCGGCCAGGACGATGAGCGACCTGGTGAAGATGGCGCGTGCGAATCCCGGCAAGCTCAACTACGCCTCGGGCGGTGTCGGCACGACCACCCATCTCGCCGCCGAACTGCTGAACAGCCTGATGAAGACGCGCACCGTGCATGTGCCGTACAAGGGCTCGGGCCAGGCGATGATCGGCCTGATCGCCGGCGAGACCGACATGCTGATCATGGCGGCGCCGATCGCCGCACCACAGATCAACGCAGGCAAGATCCGCGCGCTCGCAGTGTTGTCGGACAAGCGTCAACCGACGTTGCCTGACGTGCCCACGTCGCGCGAGGCGGGCATCGAGAATTTCGAAGTCCCGATCTGGTACGGCATGCTCGCCCCGGCGGGGACGCCGCGGGACGCGATCACCCGCCTGAATGCCGAGATCGTCAAGGCGATGAACGCGCCCGAGATGCGCGAGAAGCTGACCGCAGCCGGGATCGAACCGTCGACGACGACACCCGAGCGGTTCGCCGAATTCATCCGCAGCGAAGCGGTACGCTACGGCAAGGTGATCCGCGACGCGGGCATCAAGGGCGAATGACGCCCTTCATGTCCAACCATCAAGAGGAAGCCTCGTGAACAAACCGTCGATCCGCAGTCTGCTCGCCGTCGAGAAACCGCTGGTGCTGCCCGGCGCGCACGACGCCCTGTCTGCACTGCTGATCCAGCAGGCGGGTTTTCGCGGCTTCTTCATCGGCGGCTTCCAGACCGCGGGTGCGCGCTACGGCCTGCCCGACATCGGCCTGTGCCAGCTGGGCGAATTCGGCGCGGCGTTCCGCGACATGACCAACGCCTGCGACCTGCCGGTGCTGGTCGATGCCGACAATGGCTACGGTGACGTGAAGAACTGCGTGCACCTGCTGCATACCTACGAGCGGATGGGGATCTCGGCACTGTTCATCGAAGACCAGGTCGCGCCGAAGCGCTGCGGCCACATGGCGGGCAAGCGGGTCGTGCCCTCCGAAGAGATGGAAGCGAAGCTGCGCGCGATGAGCGCGAACCGCATCGACCCGGAGACCTTCATCGTCGCGCGCACCGACGCGCGCGCGATCCACGGCATGGACGAGGCACTGCGGCGTGCCGAGCGCTATGTGCGTGCCGGTGCCGACGGCGTGTTCATCGAGTCGATGCTGAACGAGGAAGAAATGGCGCGCGCGGTGCGCGAAGTCGACACCGTGCATGTCGCCAACATGCTCGAAGGCGGGTTGTCGCCGATCATCAAGCCCGCGGTGCTGGGCGAGATGGGCTACGGCATCGCGTTGTACGGCATCACCTTGCTGTTGCGCATCACGCGCACGATGCAGCTCGCACTCGCCGACCTGAAGAGCGGCGAGCTGAAGCTGGTCGGCACCGGTGCTCCGTTCGACGAGTACACGAAGATCGTCGGCATCGACCGCTGGCGCAAGATCGAGGAAGAGTTCGGCGAGCAGCATCCGGACAGCGCGAAGACCGGGCACTGATCACCGTGCCCGCGACAACCGACGAGGCGAACGGCCGGCACCACGCGCAATGATCCGCGCGGCGGTCATCGGTCTCGGGCGCTGGGGACGCAATCACGTGCGCTCGGTTCAGGGGCCGGAGCGCGCGCCGAGCGACCAGGTCCGCTTCACCCGCGCGGTGGTGCAGACGCCTGAAAAGTCGCGCGCATTCTGCGACGAGCATGGGCTTGCGCTCGGCACCGACTTCGTCTCTGTGCTCGCCGATCCGTCGATCGATGCAGTCGTGCTGGCGACACCGAATTCGCAGCATTGCGCGCAGGTCGTCGCGTGCGCGCAGGCCGGCAAGGCGGTGCTCTCGGAGAAACCGCTCGCGCTGACGCTCGACGACGCACGCCGCGCGGTCGCCGCTTGCGAAGCTGCCGGGGTCGTGCTCGGCGTCGGACAGGACAAGCGCCACTGGCCGTCGATGCGCGCGCTCGCAGATGTGGTCGCGAGCGGTGACCTCGGCCCACTGCTGCATGTCGAAGGGCACTTCAGCAACGAGAACGCGAAGAGCCTGCATACCGGCTGGCGCGAGATACCGAGCGAAGCCCCCGGCGCGAGCCTGACCGCGACCGGCATTCACGTGCTCGACGCGTTCGTCGCGATGTTCGGCCCGGTCGAACGCGCGAGCGCGCAGTTCATCTCGTACGCGCCGCCGCCGCAGTCGCTCGATGCGCTCGCGATCACCTTCGCGTTCGCGCGTCCGTTGTCCGGCGTGCTGTGCGGGGTACGCGCGACGCCGCTCTACTGGCGCGTTCACGTGTTCGGGCGTGACGGCTCGGCCGAAGTGCTGGGCGAGCGCGAACTCGTCGTGCGCCGCTCGGGTCAGCCGATACAGCACCGCGCGTTCGAATCGGTGAATGCGATGCGCCTGCAGCTCGAGGCGTTCGCGCAGGCGATCGGCAGCGGTGACCGTGCGCCCGGTGCCTGGCCGATCCCGCGCGAACAGCTGCTCGGCACGATCGCCGCGGTCGACGCGGTCGTCGGTTCGATGCGCACCGGGGCGCCGGTGCGCGCGGCCGCCCTCTGACCGCTACACTCGGGCGAGGCGTGTGCGACGCGCGCCGCTATCGAAAGGAAGCCCATGCCAGGCAAGATTCCGGTGATCGATGTGCACAGCCACGTGCTGCCCCGGTCGCTGATCGAGGCGATCGCGGCACGCCCGCGCGAGCACGAGATCAAGGTCGAGACCCGCGACGATGGCGGCGTGAAGCGCTTTCTGCGCGACGACGGCCATGCGACGCCGATCTTCGATGAGTTCCACGATCCGGCGGCGAAGGTCGCCGGCATGGAGCGCAAGGGCATCGACGTCTCGATCCTGTCGACGACTCCGTTCGTGTTCTTCTACTGGCTCGCGCCCGAGCGCGCACTCGCCGCCGCACGCATCACCAACGACGGCATCGCGCAGATGGTTGCCGCATATCCAGACCGGCTGCGCGGCATGGCGACCTTGCCGATGCAGGATGCCGACGCCGCGATCGCCGAACTCGAACGCGTCGTGCGCGACCACGGCTTCCGCGCGCTCGAGGTGGGCTGCACGGTGCAGGGCCAGCAACTGTCCGAGGCGCGCTTCCGCCCGATCCTGAAACGTGCCGCCGAACTGGGCGTGTGCCTGTTCGCGCATCCGCATTTCGTCGGCGGCGTGCGTTCGCCGCTCGAATGCTGGTACCTGGCGAACCTGATCGGTCATCCGCTCGACACGGTGCTGATGGCGAGCCACCTGATGTTCAGCGGCACGCTCGATGAACTGCCCGATCTGAACATCATCCTCGCGCACGGGGGCGGCTACCTGCCCTACCAGATCGGCAGGCTTGCGCACGGCCATGATTGCCGCACCGAGACGAAAGCCCAGACGAAGACCTCCCCGCTCGACCTGCTGCGACGCTTCTGGTGCGATGCGTTGACGCACGACGCGATCGCGCTGCGCTACCTGGTCGACCGGGTCGGCGCCGACCGCGTCGTGCTGGGGACCGATGCGCCGTACGACATGGGCGAGGAAGACCCGCTCGGCATGCTCGAGCAATTGACCGGGCTGTCGAACGCGCAGCGTGACCAGATTCACGGCCTGAACGCGTTGGCGCTGCTCGGGGAAACGCCGCGCTGATGGCGCAGCGCGCACGGACCGGACCGCGTGCGGGGCGCGCGCTGGTCATTGGCGGCTCGCTCGGCGGTCTGTTCGTGGCGAACCTGCTGATCGCCCGCGGCTGGGACGTGCAGGTGCACGAGCGCGCGACCGGCGATCTGGCCACGCGCGGCGCCGGCATCGGCACGCACCAGGAACTGTTCGCGGTGATGCGCGAGCTCGGCATCGACATCGACGAGACGATCGGCGTCTCGGTCAGCCGACGCATGTGCTTCGCGCTCGACGGCTCGGTGATCTACGAGTTGCGCGTGCCGCAGATCATGAGTGCCTGGGCGCGCATCTATCGACCGCTGAAGGCGATGCTGCCCGAACGCTGTTACCGCGCGGGAAACTCGCTGACCGGATTCACCGAGCATCCGGATCGTGTTGTAGCCGAGTTCTCGGACGGCACGCGCGAGGAAGCCGATCTGCTGATCGGCGCCGACGGCATCCGCTCGACCGTGCGCACGCTCTGGTCGCCCGATGCGCTGCCGCGCTATGCGGGCTACATCGCCTGGCGCGGCGTGCTCGAAGAAGGCGCGATGCCTGCGGCGCTGCACGCCCAGCTGATTCCGAACTATGCGTTCGGCCTGCCCGAAGGCGAGATGATCCTCGCGTATCCGGTGCCGGGCCGCGGCGACGACGTGCGTCCCGGGCACCGCGGCTACAACTTCGTCTGGTACCGGCCGACCGACGAGGCGACGACGCTCGCCGACCTGTGCACCGACGCGAGCGGGACGTGTCATGGTCAGTCGATCGCGCCGCCGTTGATCCGACCCGAACTGGTGCGTGCGATCAAGGCCACGGCGCACGACGTGCTCGCACCGCAGATCGCCTCGGTGATCGAGCTCACCACCCAGCCGTTCTTCCAGGCGATCTACGACCTGGAGTCGCCCCGGGTCGCCGGCGGCCGGGTCGCCCTGCTGGGCGATGCGGCGTTCGTCGCGCGGCCGCATATCGGCGCCGGTGTCAGCAAGGCCGCGCTCGATGCGCTGGATCTGGTCGACCGGCACGTCACCGTCTGCCGCCGCGCGCTGGTCGACCCGATCGCGGCGGCAGACGGTGACGTGCCGGTCGCGCTCGCGTCCTACGACGTCCGGCGCCGCGCATTCGGAACGCGGGTCGTCGAACGCTCGCGCTGGGTCGGTGGCTACATCGAATGGCACGGCAAACCGGCACATCTGCGCCCGGCGTCGATGATGCCGCCGGGCCCCGAGAACGTCCTGCGCGAGATCGGCGCACCGCTCGCGCAGATCGCCGAGCTGCGCGCGTAGGTCACGATACGCGGACGAACGATGACACTCGGCGGCTTGCCGCCACGCGCCGGTCGTCCGCTCGGATACCATCGGCGCTCTCGACCGATCAGGAGTAGTGCGATGGACCTCGGACTCAACGGCAAGGTAGCGCTGATCACCGGCGGCAGCGAAGGCATCGGCCGCGCGACCGCGCTACGTCTTGCGCAGGAAGGCGCGATCGTGTCGATCTGCGCACGCCGCGCGGAGCCGTTGGCCGCGGTTGAAAAGGAACTCCTCGCCAACGGCGCGACCGTGTTCGCGTTCCAGGGCGACGCCGCCAACGCCGAACAGATGCAGCAGTGGGTCGCGCAGACGAAGGAACGCTACGGACGCATCGACATTTTGGTCAACAACGCGGGCGGCTCGGGCCAGCTGTCGTTCGATGAGGTCGACGAGGCGCGCTGGCGCGACGACATCGAGGTCAAGCTGTTCGCGCCGACGCGCATGATCCGCCTCGTGCTGCCGCACATGAAGGCGCAGGGCGGCGGCGCGATCATCAACCTGACCATGGCTGCGGCAGCGACGCCCGGGGCGAACCAGTTACCGACGGTGGTGAGCCGCCAGGCCGGTGCGACGCTTGCCAAGGCGCTGTCGAAGGAACTCGGTCCCGACAACATCCGCGTGAACGTCGTCTGCGTCGGCAAGATCAAGACGCCGCAGCAGGAACGCGGCGCGAAGCGCAACAACCTGACCGTCGAAGAACACTTCGCACGCAACGCCAAGTCGGTGCCGCTGCAACGGATGGGCGAGCCCGAGGACATGGCGAACGCGATCGCGTTCCTGGTGTCGGATGCAGCGGGCTACATCACGGGGACCTGCGTGAATGTGGACGGGGGTCTGTCGGGTATTCTCTGAGCGAACTCGAACCTTCCGGCGAATCCCACCCGCCTCCCTTGACCCGGGCGGGGGACGCCCGATGCAGAGCAATCGCTTTTCGAACCTGTCACCCGGTCGGTCATGACCGGTACGAGGAGGCAACAGATGACCAAGCGCGACGTGGTTTTTCCAGCCGGACGCCAAGAGCTCTACGAAAAGAACCGCTATTCGCCGGCGATCCGGTCGAACGGCTTCCTGTTTGTTTCGGGGCAGGTAGGCAGCCGCCCGGACGGCTCGCCCGAGCCCGAATTGCAGGCGCAGGTCCGACTCGCTTTCGACAACCTGAACGCGATCCTGTCGGCGGCCGGCTGCGCATTCGACGACGTGATCGACGTGACCGTCTTCATCGTCGATCCCGAATCGAAGTTCGAGACGATCTGGAAGGTCTTCCCGGAGTATTGGGGAGATGCGCCGCACCCGACGCTGACTGCCATCGGCGTGACGTGGCTCTACGGTTTCCAGTTCGAGATCAAGGTGATCGCGAAGCTTCCGGAACGCAGCGAGGGCTGAGCGGGCCGGCGCTATCGACAACCTGCGCGCGCAGCGGCGAAGACTCGCCTGGCGAGCCGGCGCTTGGGCTCGACGCCGCGGCCGGGCTTCGTCGGGCAATCCATGAGCGCCGGCACCGCAGCCTGTTGCGACCGGCGATTGCCGCAGCGTATAGTGGTTCTACAAGCGGTGGGACGATCGATTCTGCCGCGGTGCAGGGGGAGGTCGCATGGTCAGTCCGCTCACTGAAGAGATCGAGCGCACACGGGTGGCGCGTTTCAATCGATTGAAGCCGTTCAGCCTTGCCTTCGTCGATTCGTTGTTGCCCGACGGGCGCAAGAAGAACCTGAAGGTGATCGGTCAGGGTGTCGTCGAGAATCCAGCGATGGCGCCTCCGATCGCCGAGGATCACGGCTTTACCGTGTCGTGGATACTCGTGCCCCCGGGCGGTGGCGCTGGTCTTCACTCGCACCGCACGCCCGAGGTGTTCATCCCGTTCAACGGCACGATCCATGTGCTGATCGGCGATGACAAGGAAGAGATCGAGCTCAATCCCGGCGATGTGATCTCGGTGCCCACCGGCGTGATGCGCGGCTTTCGCAACAAGGGCGTAGCCGAAGTGACGATGTTGGCGATGGTCGGGGGGCACCGTGGCGGGGGGGCGGTCACCTGGCACGACGACGTGCTTGCGCGCGCCGCGGCCGACACTGGGCTCGGCGTAGACGCCGAGGGTCGGCTCACGAAACTCGAGAATTTCCGGATGCCGCTGAACGTGGAGGGCAGCGCCATCTAGCACTTCGAACGTTGTGACACGCGGCCGGGCGTTCCGCAGCGCCGCGACCGCCGATGCCGGGCACCAGACCCGGACGGCGCACCGAGGAGACACCACCATGCTGCGTTCGCTCGTCGTCTGCATTACCAGCGCCGTCGTTCTCGTCGATCCGTTCGGCACGGGATGCGCGCATGCCCAGCCGAGCTTTCCCCAGCGCACGATCCGCATCGTCACGCATGCCTCACCTGGCACCTGGGATATTTACGCGCGCGTGATCACCCCGCGCCTTGCGGAAGCGCTGGGTCAGCCGGTGATCATCGAAAACCGGGTCGGGGCAAATGGCAACATCGCGATGCTCGACGTTGCGCGCGCACAGCCCGATGGTCACACGCTCCTCTACGCGGCCACCGGAGCACTGACGATCAATACCGCCGTGTTCGAGCCGATGCCGCTCGACCCGCTGAAGGAACTGGACGCGGTCGCGATCGCGGCGACGGTGCCGATGATCTGGGTGGCGAGTCCGAAGAGTTCGGTGCGCTCGCTCGTCGACTATGTGAAGCTGGCGCGCGGCGCGCCGGGCAAGGTCGACTTCGCGCTCGCCGCGAACGGTTCGCTCAATCACCTGATCTTCGAAGGTCTGCGTCAGTTGCAGAACCTCGAGATCGTGACGATCACCTACAAGTCGACGCCGCCCGCGCAGCAGGACGTGATCGCCGGCAACGTGCCGGTGATGGTCGACTCGCTGGGCGCCGCGATGGGACACATCAGGGCCGGTACCGTCGTACCGCTTGCGGTGACGACCCGCCTGCGTGCTGACAGCCTGCCGAGCGTGCCGACGGTGATCGAACTCGGTCTGGACAACCGCGAGTACACCGGCTGGTACGGTTTTCTCGCGCCGCGCGGCACGCCCCGCGATGTCGTGCAGCGTCTGAACGCGGAGATCAACCGCGCGATGGCGTTGCCCGAGCCGCAGGAGAAGATTCGCGCGCTCGGCGCGCAACCCGCGGCGATGACGCCCGACCAGTTCCAGAAGTTCATGCTCGACGAGCGCAGCAAGTGGGGCGCGATCGCCAAGGCCGGGAACGTGAGAGTGCAGTGACCGACCGCGCTCCGAAGATGCCGCGACGATGACGCGCGAAGAGATGTTCGCCGCCCTCGAGCCGCACATCGCTCAGGCCGTGCGGCAGCAAGAGGGGGTGTACCCGCGTGCGCCGAGCGACTTGAGTCCAGCCGAGGTCCGCGCGGTGTTTGCGCAAGCCAAGCCGCCGCCACTCACCCGCCCCGACGATCTGGACGTCGTTGAACACGTGATCGCGCTCGCCGGGCGCACGCTGCCCGCGCGACTCTACCGCCCCCGAGACACGGCGGCGCCCGCGCCGTGTCTCGTCTACTTTCACGGCGGCGGATTCACGCTCGGTGGGCTGGACGGTCACGACGCGATCTGCGCGATGCTGGCCGTGCGCCTGCGCAGCGCAGTACTGAGCGTGGAATATCGCAAGATGCCCGAGCATCGCTTCCCGGCGCAGTACGACGATGCATTCGACGCGTTCGTGTGGGTGACGGCGCAGGCGGCTCCGTGGGGACTCGATCCGGCAAGGATCGCGCTCGGCGGGGACAGTTCCGGCGCGAATCTCGCGCTCGCGGCCGCGTTGACGCTGCGTGCCACGCCGCGCGCCGTGCGCTATCTCTGGCTCGCGTATCCGATCATCGGACTCGACTTCGAGACCGACAGCTATCGCCGCAACGCGGACGCGCCTGCCCTCACCCGTGCGCGCTGCCGGCGAATCTGGAACGACTATCTGGACCGCAATCCGGAAGACGCGGACGAGCGCGCCGCGCCTCTGCTCGCATCGTCGTTGCGCCACCTGCCGCCAACGGTCGTACTCACCGCCGAGTTCGACCCTCTGGAATGCGACGGCACGATCCTGGTCGAGCGACTTCGCGACGATGGCGGGCAAGTCGAGCATGTCCGGGGACCAGGCCTGGTGCACGGATACCTGAAGTGGTTCGCGTCGAGCGCACGAGCATCAACGGCGATCGATGCCAGCATCGCCATCGCCACCCACTGGAAGTGATCGAGCATCGAGGCCGCCCGGCTCACGCCCTGGGCACCACCCCGCGCGCGGGTGCACGCATGAACGCGAAGTCGACCCCGCGCTCGGCCTGCTCGACGTCATCCATGTAGAGTTTGCGATAGCCACGCGTGTCGGCCTCGTGTCGAGGCGGTGCGGTCCACGCCGCACGGCGTTGCGCAAGTTCGGCTTCGCTCACCAGCAGTTCGAGCCGGCGCCCCGCGGTATCGAGCCGGATGCGGTCACCCGAGCGCACCAACGCGAGCGGGCCGCCGATCGCCGACTCCGGCGACACGTGCAGCACGATCGTGCCGAACGCGGTGCCGCTCATCCGCGCATCCGAGATGCGCACCATGTCCTTCACACCCTGCTGCGCGAGCTTCTTCGGGATTGGCAGATAGCCCGACTCGGGCATCCCCGGTACGCCCTTCGGCCCCGAGTTCTGCAGCACCAGGATGTCATCGGCGGTGACATCGAGCGCCGGGTCGTCGATCCGCTCGGCAAGATCGGCGAGCGAGGCGAACACCACCGCGCGACCCTCGTGCTGCAGCAGCGGCTGCGACGCCGCGCACTGCTTGATGATCGCGCCGTTGGGGGCGAGGTTGCCGCGCAGCACGACCATCGCCCCATCGGCGTAGATCGGGTCGGCGAACGGGCGCACGACCTTCTGCTCCCACTCGCGCGGGGCATCGTCGAGATTCTGTCCGAGCGTGCGCCCGGTCACGGTCAACGCATCGAGATCGAGCAGCGGTTTCAGTTGCCGCATGATCGTCGTCGCACCGCCCGCCCGATAGAGATCTTCCATGTACCCCTGTCCGGTCGGCTTCAGATCGACCAGCACCGGCGTCTTGCGCCCCATCCGATCGAAGCCTTCGAGATCGACTTCGTAACCGAGACGCGCTGCCACCGCGGTGAGGTGGATCAGCGCGTTGGTCGAACCACCGACCGCGAGCAGCATCGTCAACGCGTTCTCGAACGCGGCCTGGGTCATCACCTGGTCCGGGGTCAGCCCTTCGGCGGCGATCGCCACCGCGCGCGCGCCGGTGGCTTCGGCATTGCGCAGGCGATCGGCCATCACCGCGGGAATCGCAGCCCCCCCGGGCAGCATCATGCCGAGTGCCTCAGCGCAGCACGCCATCGTGCTCGCGGTGCCCATCACCATGCAGGTGCCGGCGGTCGGGCACAGCTTCTCCTCGATCTCGCCGATCTCGACCGCATCGATCTCGTTGCCGCGATACTTGCCCCAGAAGCGTCGGCAATCGGTGCAGGCACCGAGCCGCTCGCCCTTGTGATCGCCGGTCATCATCGGTCCGGTCACCATCAGCACCGCAGGTACGTTGGCACTCGCAGCACCCATCAGCAGCGCCGGTACCGTCTTGTCGCAGCCCCCGATCAGTACGCACGCATCCATCGGCTGTGCGCGGATCATCTCCTCGGTGTCGATCGCCATCAGGTTACGCAGGTACATGCTGGTCGGATGCGCGAACGATTCGTGCAGCGACACGACCGGGAACTCGATCGGCAGGCCTCCGGCGAGCATCACCCCGCGCTTCACGCCCTCGATCAGGTCGGGCACGTTGCGATGGCACGCGTTGTAGCCGGAAAAGGTGTTGGTGATGCCGATGATCGGGCGCGCGAGCGCGTCTTCCGAATAACCCATCGCCTTGATGAACGCCTTGCGCAGGAACAGCGAGAAGCCCTGGTCGCCGTAGGCGGTGAGCCCTTTCTTCATGCCGCGCGGTGTGTCGTCTGCCATCTTGTGTCCCGTATCGTTCGATGAACTGTGGAAGCCCGTGTCGGTCAGTCGGGGCGGATGCCGGCGCGCTGCATCACCGCGCCCCAGCGCACGATCTCGTCGCGATAAAACGCGGTCGCCTCATTGGGTGCGAGGCCGACCGCTTCCCCGCCTTCGGCCGCGAGCCGCGCACGCACCTCGGGCACCGCGAGCGCAGCGACGATTGCCCGGTGCAATCGATCGACGATCGCGGCCGGCACTTTCGCGTGCACGAACACGCCGTGCCACTGATTGGCCTCGATCTCGGTCAGTCCCTGCTCGGCGAACGTCGCGACATCGGGCATTACGGCCGCGCGTTCGCGTGCTGCGGTGCCGAGCGCGCGCAGTTTGCCCGCCTTCACCTGCTGCTGCATCACCGGGGGTACCAGGAACGAGAAGCTCGCCTCGCCCGACAACACCGCCGTGGCGGCCGGCGCCGCGCCGCGATAGTGGACCACGGTACTGCTCACCCCCGCGCGCGCCTGGAACAGTTCGAGCGTCAGATGCCCCATCGATCCCATGCCGGTCGAGGCGAACACGAGCGTATCGGGCCGCTTTTTCGCGAGCGCGATGAACTCCTTGACGCTCTTCACCGGCAACGACGGATGCACGACCAGCAGATGCGGAATGCGCGCCGCGATCGTCACCACCCGAAAGTCACGCTGCGCGTCGAACGCGAGCTTCGGATAGAACGGCGTTGCGGTCGCAAAACTCGCCGCCGTGTAGAGCACTGCGTGTCCATCCGGCGCCGCACGGTACACCGCCTCGGCGCCGATATTGCCGCTGGCCCCGGGACGATTGTCGATCAGCACCGGCTGCCCGAGGCTCTTCGCGATCTGGGCACCGAGCACGCGGGCGAATAGGTCGGTGCCACCCCCGGCCGCGAACGGCACGACGATCGAGATCGGCTTCGATGGCCAGTCGGGTTGCGCGAGCGCGGCGCCGGAGACCATGCCAATAATGCTTAATGCTGCCCCGCTGCTCACGGGCAGCGGTAAAGTTCCGCACCGTACGGTGCTGCGCGGGTTGGTTTCGTTCGCCATGCGAAAGTCTACACTGCGGTGCCGTCGCTTCGCCCGGCGGGACGCTACAATCCGACAGACGCGGACGGAGCTTTTCTACTTGCGCGATGACTCAAGCGTTCGAGGGCAGCATGAATCCAGAGCTGATAACCGTTGATCGAGAGATCCACAGTGGCGCGCCCGTTTTCAAGAACACACGGGTCCCGATCAAGACACTGTTCGACCATCTCGAGGCCGGCGATTCGCTGGAGGTCTTTCTTGACGACTTCCCTTCAGTGAGTCGCGAGCTTGCAGTGGCGGTGCTTGAAGAAGCGCACAGTGCATTGCTGCCTGATGCGCATACTGCTTGACGAAGACGTACCGCGTCGTCTGGCGCTCTTGCTGGTAGGGCACGAGGTTTCAACGTGCAAAGGAACGGTTGGTCTGGAGTGAAGAACGGCGATCTTCTTGCGCGTGCTGCTGCAAGATTTGATGTGATCATCACCATGGATCAAAACATCGAGTTTCAACAAGACCTCACTACGCTGCCGATCGCGGTGTTGATAGTCGAGGCCATAAGCAATCGGATTGAGCACCTGAAGCCGCTGGTTCCGGTAATCCTCCATGCTCTGGATCACACGCTACCGAAGTCCTTTACGCGTGTGAGGGCTTGATCCTTGCCCGTTTGTCGATCGTTTGGAACCTACAACAACGACACCGTCTAAGGTGATCTGGAGGAACACGTGCCACAGACGAACCTGATCGTCATCCTGTCCGACGAACACAACCCGAAGGTCACGGGTCACGCGGGCCACCCGATCGTGCGCACGCCGAATCTCGACCGGCTCGCAGCGCGCGGGACGCGCTTCACCTCGGCGTACACGAATTGTCCGATCTGCGTGCCGGCGCGCGCCTCGCTCGCCACCGGCCGATACGTGCACGAGCATCGCTGCTGGGACAACGCGATCGCCTACGACGGCACGCCGCCGACCTGGGGCCACCGCACGAGGGCCGCCGGACATCGGACCGTGTCGATCGGCAAGCTCCACTACCAGGATTCGGATCCGCAGCGAAACGGTTTCGACGAAGAGATCCTGCCGATGCATATCGTCGACGGCGTCGGCGACCTGCTCGGGTTGATCCGCGATGAGTTGCCACGGCGCGTCGGTGCGATGAAGCTCGGACCCGAGGCCGGGCCCGGTGAATCGGACTACACCCGTTACGATCGCGACATCGTCACCGCGACGCGCACCTGGCTGCGCGACGAGGCACCGAAGCATCGCGAGCATCCGTGGGTGCTGTATGTCGGATTCGTCGCGCCGCATTTTCCGCTGATTGCACCCAAGGCGTTCTACGACCTGTACGACCCTGCAACGCTGCCGTGGCCGAAGCTGTACGGTGCAGATCAACGTCCCCGGCATCCGTTCATCGATCAGCAGCGTGCTTCGATGTGCTTCGATGAAGGCTTCACCGACGACGACATGGTGCGCCGCGCGCTCGCGGGATACTTCGGGCTCACCAGCTTTCTCGACGACAACATCGGCCGGATCCTCGGCGCGGTCGAGGAACTGGGGCTGTGGTCGAACACGCGCGTGCTCTATTCATCCGATCACGGCGACAACCTGGGCGCGCGCGGACTCTGGGGCAAGTCGACGATGTACGAAGAGTCGGTCGGCATCCCGATGCTGCTCGCAGGCGCGGGGGTACCTGCCGGCGCATGCGTCGACACGCCGGTGTCGCTCGCCGACGTGTTCCAGACCACGCTCGACGCGCTCGGTGTCCCGGCGCATCGCGACGATGCGGATCTGCCCGGTCACTCGCTGATCGCGATCGCGAACGGCGCGCGTCCGGCGCGCACCGTGCTGTCCGAATACCACGCGGCTGCCTCGCCGTCGGGGTCGTTCATGATCCGGCACGGGCAGTACAAGTACATCCACTACGCGGCGTTTCGCGACACGCAGCCGCCGCCGATGCTGTTCGATCTGGCCAAAGATCCCGAGGAACTCACCGATCTGGCTGCCGATCCGCAGTATGCACGGGTGCGTGCCGACTGCGACGCCGCGTTGCGCGAGGTCGTCGATCCACAGGCTGCCGATGCGCTCGCGCGCGCAGATCAACAGCGCTACATCGAACGCTACGGCGGACGCGCGGCGATCCTCGGGCGGGGCACCTTCCGCTTCACCCCGCCCCCCGGCGTCGACGCCCAGTATTTCGCGAAGGCGCCCTGAGCGATGCGCGTGCACTACCCGGGACGATCGATGCGCGCATCGGCAGGCGCGCGCACGCCCCTGCCACGGTTCGCCGCGCTCAGCGGGCTGACCGCGCTGGTCGGATCGCTCACCGTGCATCCGCTGGTGGCGCACGCGCAACCTTACCCGGCGAAACCGATCCGCTTCATCATCAACTCCGCCCCCGGCGGCGCACCCGACATCATCGGGCGCACGGTCGCGCATCGGCTGTCGGAACAGATCGGCCAACAGGTGATCGTCGACAACCGCGCAGGCGCGAGCGGCATCATCGCCACCGAACTGGTTGCCAAGGCCGCCCCCGACGGCTACACGCTGCTGCTCGGCGCGACGACGATCTTCGCGATGCTGCCGGGGATGAAATCGAAGTTGCCGTACGACGTCGAGCGCGACTTCGCACCGGTCAGCCTGCTCGCGTCGGCGGCGAACGTGGTCGTAATCAATGCGGCGTTGCCGGCGAAGACGATCCCGGAGCTGATCGCACTCGGCAAGGCGAAGACCCTGCACTACGCGTCGGCGGGCGCGGGCACGCCAGCGCACCTCGCCGGCGAAATGCTGAACCTCCTCGGCGGGACGAAGATGGTGCACGTGCCGTACAAGGGCGCGGGCCCGGCGTTGACCGACGTGATCGCCGGGCAGGTGCAGTTGATCATCACCTCGCCGATCGCGGCCGGGCCGCATGTGCAGGGCGGTCGCGTGCGCCTGCTCGCAAGCACCGGCGCGAAACGCGATCCGGCACTACCCGACCTGCCGACGGTCGCCGAGACGATACCCGGGTACGAGATCACGCAGTGGTGGGGAGTCGCCGCGCCGGCGAAGACCGCCCGCCCGATCGTCGAGCGGCTGCACGTCGAACTCGTCAAGTCGCTGCAGCACCCGGACCTGCGCGAGCGCCTCTCGGGACAAGGCGCGGTACTCGTCGGCAGCACGCCGGCCGAGTTCGCGGCGTTCATCGCCTCCGAGCGCCAGCGCCTCGGCAAGATCATCCGCCAGGCCGGGATCACGCTCGACGAATGAGCGGTCGACTGATGCGGAAGGCGCAGACCGCAATAGCGAGGCCCTTGACAGTCTTGCCACCCGGCGCAGCCGGAGCATTGCGGGAATACCTGCACGGCGACTCCCTGGTCCTGTACCCATCGGAGGCGACGGCCCAGGTCGTGCACCTGCTGTCAGTGCGGCACCACCGCGAGCTCTCCTTCCAGTTCGCCGGCTCTGCCCCGGCGCCTCGGGTGCGCGCGAGCGCTGATCCTCGATGACCCTGCCAGACGCAACCTGATGAGCCACAAGCCGCGTACGGGCAGGCGTACGCACAAGACCGTAGCACCGCGACAGCGCGACGTAGACAATACGACCCCGGCAGGACGACGGCGCAGGACAAGGGGGTCAGAGTGACGGAGACTGAGCGACCCGGTCGAAGCGAACGAAGCAGGCGGAAGCGCGATCGACGGTCTATTTCCGCTACGCTCGTGCGATCGATACTGCGGAGACCTGCCAGAATGAAGTCGAAAGCCCTGCTCTACACCACCCTCGTCGGCGCTACGTTCGCCAGCGCAGCAGTCCCCGCGCTCGCGCAGAATTTTCCGTCGCGACCGATCCGCATGATCGTCGGCTTTCCTCCGGGTGGCGCCACCGACCTCGTCGCGCGCATCCTGCAGCCCAAGCTGTCCGAGGCATTCGGGCAGACGATGATCATCGACAACCGGCCCGGCGCGAACGGTGTGATCTCGCTCGACATCCTGGCGCGCAGCGATGCCGACGGCCACAGCGTAGGCGTCGCGCATATCGGCAATCTGATCATCAGCCCGGCGATCCAGAAGGTCCCGTACGACCCTTACAAGAGCTTCGAGCCGATCGGCATGATGGTCACGCTGCAGAACATCATCATCGTGCACCCGTCGTCGGCGGCGAAGACACTGAAGGATCTGATCGCGCTGGCGAAGGCGAAGCCGGGCTCGATCAACTACGCGACCTCGGGCATCGGCAGTCCGGGACACCTCGCGACCGCGCTGCTCGAATCGATGACCGGCACCGAAATGTCGCATGTTCCGTACAAGGGCGGCGGCCCCGCACTGACCGATCTGATCGCGGGCCACGTGCCGATGTTCACCGCGGTCATCTCCACCGCGGTGCCGCAGGTGCAAAGCGGCAAGGCGCGCGCGTTGGCAGTCACCGGGAGTCGCCGGGCCGAAGCGCTGCCCGACGTGCCGACGGTCGCCGAGGCCGGCGTCCCCGGCTACGAGGTGACGGTCTGGTTCGGGCTGGTCGCTCCGGCGGGCACGCCGCGGGAGATCGTGCAGAAACTCAACGCCGAGG
>JACMMK010000049.1 GCA_014379045.1 Burkholderiales bacterium | reverse complement strand
GCCGGCGTCGGCCGACAGCGTCGGGGTTGCCGAAAATCGTGCGAGCTCCTGCCCGACGAAGCGGCGCGGGTCGGCGAGGATCCGCGCGCGCAACTGCGCGAGTTGGGCTCGGCTCAGCGACGGCCCGATCATCACGCGCTCGCGCCGCGTGCGCGACAGCGGCTTGACGACCAGTTGCTCGAGGTTCGCAAGCACATGCCGGCACTCGGCCGGGGTGCCGCACCACCAGGTCGCGACCGACGCGAGACGCAGCGATTGGCCGAGCAGATGCCGGGCGATGCCCGGCAGGAACGCGAGCAAGGCCGGATTCTCGAGAATGCCGCTGCCCAGCGGGTTGGCGATCGACACCGTGCCGCGACGCACGCAATCGAGCAGACCGGTGACACCAAGCCGGGATTCGGAGCGCAGTTCGAGCGGATCGCACCAGTCGTCGTCGACCCGGCGCACGATCACGTCGACCGGCTGCGGCTCGGCGAGCGTGCGTTGCCATACTCGGCCGTTCTTCACGGTCAGGTCGTCGCCCTGTACCAGCGAGTAGCCGAGGTAGCTCGCCAGATAGGCGTGTTCGAAATAGGTTTCATTGCGCGGGCCGGGCGTGAGGATCACGATCCGCGGCTCGCGCGCGGTGCGCGGCGCGATCGCCGAGAGCGTCTGCCGCAGTGCGCGGAAGAACACGGCGACCCGGTGCACCCGCGAGTCGCGAAACAGCGACGGCAGGATGCGCGTGATCACCATCCTGTTCTCGAGCGCATAACCCGCGCCCGATGGCGCCTGCGTGCGATCGCCGAGCACCCACATCCGGCCGTCGGGGCCGCGCGCAAGATTCGCCGAGTACAGGATCAACTGGCGTTCGCCGGGCAGCTTCACGCCGTCGCACTGACGCAGGAAACCGGCATGCCCGAACACCAGTTCAGGGGGAAGCAGGCCACGCTTGAGCAGATCGCGCGCGCCGTACAGATCGCGCAGGATCAGATCCATCAGCTCGGCGCGCTGGATCAACCCCGACTCGATCTGCGCCCATTCGGTACTGCCGATCACCAGCGGAATCGGATCGAGATCCCAGACCCGGTTGTAACCGTCCGGCTCGTCGTAGACGTTGTAACTGACGCCGTTCTCGCGCAGCAGCCGGCTCGCCTCATCGCGGCGACGCATCAGCTCTTCGGCACCGAGGCCCTGCAGCGCACGCGCGAGGTACTCCCAGTGCGGGCGCACCGTCCCGTCGGCAGTGCGCGTCTCGTCGAAGAGATCGGCGGTAGGCGTGTACCACGCGTCAGGCGAGCTGTTCAGGGGCACGGTGTGGTCGGCGCGGTCCGGGGCCATCGGCAATCTGGCGGAAGCGGGAGTGTCGGCAACGATGCGAGGCAGTCTAGCATCGACCCCGGACCCCTTCCGTCAACGACGCAGGTCGAGCGTGTGCGGAAAGTCACGGTCGGGCTCGTCATCGGGCGGGGCCATCGGGCGGGGGGCGTCAGGCGCGACGAAGCCGGTCTTGTCCTCCGGTGCCGGCAACTCGCCGGGCGTGTGGCCATACGCCCAGAAGCGCGATACGCGGCGCGACTCGGCCTCGAAAGCGTTGACCGGAAACGTGTCGTAGCTGCGCCCGCCCGGGTGGGCGACATAGTAACGGCAGCCGGCGATCGCGCGTCCGTTCCAGGTGTCGATCAGATCGAAGGTGAGCGGCGCGTGGACGCCGATCTTCGGATGCAACGCGGACGGCGGCTGCCAAGCGCGGTAGCGCACCCCGGCGACGAACTCGCCGCGTGTACCGGTCGCGCGCAGCGGCACCCGGCGTCCGTTGCACGCCACCACATAGCGTGAATCGGTGAAGCCGCTGGCTCTGACCTGCAGCCGTTCCACCGACGAGTCGACATAGCGTGCGGTGCCGCCGGTGACGACTTCTTCACCGAGCACGTGCCAGGGCTCGGTCGCCGCACGCAGTTCGAGCTGCAGATCGCCGACGACCAGGGTGCCGTGACGCGGATACCGGAATTCGAAGAACGGTGCGAGCCATTCCATCGAGAACGGATACCCGGCGGCGGCCAGATCGGCGACGACATCGGCCAGATCGGCGCGCACATAGTGCGGCAGCATGAAGCGATCGTGCAGTTCGGTGCCCCAGCGCACCAGCGACCGGGTGCACGGACGCTTCCAGAAGGTTGCGATCAACGCGCGCAGCAAGGCCGCCTGAACCAGCGCCATCTGCGGATGCGGCGGCATCTCGAACGCGCGCAGTTCGACCAGCCCCAGGCGTCCGGTTTCGGTGTCGGGCGAATAGAGCTTGTCGATGCAGAACTCGGTGCGGTGGGTGTTGCCGGTGCTGTCGATCAACAGATTGCGCAGCACCCGGTCGACCAGCCACGGTTGCGCGACCTCTCCGGTGGGCAACTGCGCGAACGCGATCTCGAGTTCGTACAGCGCTTCGCTGCGCGCCTCGTCGACGCGCGGGGCCTGGCTGGTCGGACCGATGAACATGCCCGAAAACAGATACGACAACCCGGGGTGGTTCTGCCAGTAGGTGATCAGGCTGCGCAGCAGATCGGGACGGCGCAGGATCGGGCTGTCCACCGGTGAGGCGGCACCGATCGTGATGTGGTTGCCCCCGCCGGTGCCGGTGTGCCTGCCGTCGAGCATGAACTTTTCGGAGCCCAGGCGGGTCTCGCGCGCTTCCCGATACAGCGCGTGGGTGTTGTGGGCGAGTTGGGACCAGTTCGCGGCAGGATGGATGTTGACCTCGATCACCCCCGGGTCGGGGGTCACCGGCAGCCGGACCAGACGCGGATCGCGCGGCGGCGTATAGCCTTCGAGGATCACCGGCAGCGCGAGCGCCGCAGCGGTAGCTTCGATCGCACTGACGAGTTCGAGGTAGTGCTCGAGATACGAGACCGGCGGCAGGAATACGTGCAGCCGGCCCGCACGCGGCTCGATGCACAGCGCGGTGCGCACCGCATCGTTCGCATGATGTTCGCTCAGGTCGCGCCGGCTTGCGGCACGCGGC
>JACMMK010000433.1 GCA_014379045.1 Burkholderiales bacterium | reverse complement strand
CGCAGGGCGCAGGCCGCGGGCCTGCGCGTGCTTTCGTTCCGCCACGAGCAGAACGCCGGCTACGCGGCGTCGATCGCCGGCTTCCTGACGCAGAAGCCGGGCATCTGCCTGACGGTGTCCGCGCCGGGCTTCCTGAACGGGCTTAACGCGCTCGCCCATGCGACGGTCAACTGCTTTCCGATGATCCTGATTTCGGGCTCCTCCGAGCGGGAGATCGTCGATCTACAGCAGGGCGACTACGAAGAGATGGATCAACTCGCCATCGCCAGGCCGCTGTGCAAGGCCGCGTTTCGCGTGCTGCACGCCGAGGACATCGGCGTCGGCATCGCGCGCGCGATTCGCGCAGCGGTTTCCGGTCGACCCGGCGGCGTATACCTCGACCTGCCGGCCAAGCTGTTCGGGCAGACGATCGACGCGGAAGTCGGCAGGCGATCGCTGATCGAGGTCGTCGATCCCGCGCCGCGACAGATCCCCGCGCAGGACGCCGTGCAGCGCGCACTCGACCTGCTGCGCAACGCGCAACGCCCGCTCATTCTGCTCGGCAAAGGTGCCGCGTACGCGCAGGTCGACGCCGAACTGCGCACGCTGATCGAGAAGACCGGCATACCGTACCTGCCGATGTCGATGGCCAAGGGCGTGCTGCCCGACACCCATGAGCAGGCGGCATCCGCGGCGCGTTCCTACGTGCTCGCCGAGGCCGACGTCGTGATGTTGATCGGCGCGCGTCTCAACTGGCTGCTTTCGCATGGCAAGGGCAAGACCTGGGGCGCGAAGGACCACAAGGCGTGGGGCGCACAGAAGTTCATCCAGATCGACATCTCGCCGCAGGAGATGGACAGCAACGTGCGCATCGACGCGCCGCTGGTCGGCGACATCGGTTCCTGCGTGTCGGCGCTGCTCGCAGGGATCGCCTCCGAGTGGACCAGGCCGACCGCGCAGTGGCTCGGCGCGGTCGCCGAGCGCAAGCAGAAGAACCTCGCCAGGATGAGCGAGATCCTGGCGAAGGATCCGGCGCCGATGAACTTTCACAGCGCACTCAACGTGGTGCGCGACATCGTCAAGGCCAACCCCGACGCGATCTTGGTGAACGAAGGGGCCAACGCGCTCGATTTCACCCGCAGCATCGTCGACATGTACAAGCCGCGCAAACGTCTGGACGTCGGCACCTGGGGCGTGATGGGCATCGGGATGGGCTTTGCCGTGGCCGCGGCCGTGGTCACCGACCACCCGGTGATCGCGATCGAGGGCGACAGCGCGTTCGGTTTCTCCGGCATGGAAGTCGAAACCATCTGCCGCTACGATCTGCCGGTGTGCGTCGTCGTGTTCAACAACAACGGCGTGTACCGCGGCACCGATGTCAATCCGACCGGAGGTGCCGACGTGGCGCCCACCGTGTTCGTCAAGGGCGCGCGCTACGACAGGCTGATGGAGGCCTTCGGCGGCGTGGGAGTCCACGCCACGACACCGGCGGAGTTGCGCAGGGCCATGGAAGAGGCGCTGCGTTCGCGCCGACCCACGCTGATCAACGCCGTGATCGACGAGACCGCGGGGACGGAGAGCGGGCGCATCACCAGCCTGAACCCGACAAGCGGGAAGAAGAAATAATCAGAAGCAGGTAGCCTTTCCTTTGCCGTAGAAAGTCTGGAGACGACAATGCAAGCTCTAAAGGACGTTCGCATCCTCGACATGACCCATGTGCAGGCCGGGCCCACGTGCTCCCAGCTGCTCGCATGGATGGGGGCGGACGTGATCAAGTTCGAGCCGCCGCAGGGTGACGCGACACGCGGGCAACTGCGCGACGTGGCCGGGGCCGACAGCCTCTACTTCACGATGTTGAACTGCAACAAGCGATCGATCACCGTCAACATGAAAACCGCCGAAGGCAAGGCGGTATTCACCGATCTGCTGAAGATCTGCGACATCGTGATGGAGAATTTCGGTCCCGGGGTGCTGGACCGCTTCGGCTTCACCTGGGACAAGATCCACGAGATCAACCCGCGCATCGTCATGGGGTCGATCAAGGGGTTCGGGTCGAGCGGGCCGTACGCGGAGTTCAAGGCCTACGAGAACGTTGCGCAGGCGATGGGCGGGGCGATGAGCACGACCGGCGTGCCCGACGGTCCACCGTTCGTGACCGGTGCGCAGATCGGCGACTCCGGCACCGGGTTGCATCTGGCGATCGGCCTGCTCGCCGCCTTGCATCAGCGCGACCGTGATGGCGTCGGCCAGTATGTCGAGGTGGCGATGATGGACGGCGTGATGAACCTGTGTCGGGTGAAGTGGCGCGACCATCAGCGGTTGTGGCACGGCCCCCTCGCCGAGTACTCCGTCGGCACGCACAAGGGCATGGGCGACGCGCCGCGCGCGGGCAACGACTCGGGTGGCGGGCAACTTGGCAATGCGATCCGCTGCGCCCCCGGCGGTCCGAACGACTTCATCTACATCGTCGTGCAGGAAGCGGTCTGGATCGCGCTCGCGAAGCGCATCGGTCCCGAAGTCGGCGCGTCCGATCTCGACACCGACCCGCGCTTCGCGACGATCGACGAACGTCGCCGCAACCAGACCTCGATGTGGGAGCTGATCGGCGAGTTCGCGCGCAAGCACGACAAGCGCGAGCTGATGGCGATCCTGAACGAGCTCGATGTGCCGTGCGGGCCGATCATGTCGACCGAAGACCTGTTCAACGACGAGCATGTGAAGGGCCGCGAGATGATGGTCGAGCTCGATCATCCGCAGCGTGGCAAATGGTTCAACGTCGGCATGCCCATCAAGCTGTCGGCCTCGCCCGCGAAGATCGAGCGTTCGCCGACGCTCGGCGAACATACCGACGAGGTGCTCGCGTCAGTACTCGGCTACGACGCGGCAAAGGTGTCGTCACTCAGATCCGCGGGGGCCTTCTCGGTACCGCCCAAGAAGGCAAAATAGCGATGATGCGCAGCGTCCGGCTGAAATGGGAGACACGATGAGAGTCGTCATCATTGGGCAACAGGATTTCGGCAAGTCGGTGCTGGACAAGTTCCTCGAACGCGGCGATGAGGTTGCTGCAGTGTTCTGTGCACCCGAGAAGGCGGGTGGCAAGCCCGACCCTCTCAAGGTCGCGGCGACCGAACGCGGGTTGACCGTGCATCAGTTCGCGACGTTGAAAAGCCCCGAAGCCGAAGCGGCGATGCGCGCACTCGATGCCGACATCGGCGTGATGGCGTACGTGCTGCAGTTCGCGCCGCAGGCCTTCGTCAATATCCCGCGTCTGGGCACCATCCAGTACCACCCGTCGCTGCTGCCGAAGTATCGCGGTCCGTCGTCGATCAACTGGCCGATCATCCGGGGTGAGACGAAGACCGGACTGACGATCTTCCGACCCACCGACGGGCTCGACGAGGGGCCGGTGATCCTGCAGAAAGCGTGCGAGATCGGGCCCGACGAGACCATCGGCGAGGTGTATTTCAGCAAGCTCTACCCGATGGGCACGGCCGCAATGATCGAGGCGGCGGATCTCGTGGTTGCCGGCCAGCACCGGGAAGAGGTGCAGGACGAGGCGCTTGCGAGCTATGAAGGCTGGTGCCGGGATGCCGAGGCCAGGATCAACTGGGCGAACCATATCGACTTCACCTACAACCTGATTCGTGGCTGCAACCCCGCCCCTGGAGCGTGGACTACGCTGAACGGGAAGAAACTGCAGGTGTTCGACGCACGCAAGCATGCGTACCGAACCTTCGGCGACACCCGGGGCAAGGTCGGCGAAGTCACCGACGTCACCGATTCGAGCTTCATGGTTGGCTGTCAGGGCGGCCGGATCGAGGTCCTGCGGGTCAAAGCTGAAGACGGCAAGAAGATGGGCGCCGGCGAATTCGTCGCCAGCGGGGCCATTTCGGCAGGCGTTTTCGTGGGACTTTGACGATCGCAGCACCGAAATCGCGGTATTCGAGACAAAAGGGGCCCTCAGGCCCCTTTTTTTTGCTTTGGTTTGACCGCTTTCAGCCGATACAATAGGTAAGAAATCAGGCACTTTGGTACGCTCTCGGCGAAACTGCTTGAATTCAATCGAAATCGACACAAAGCGCGCCGCTTCGCTTCCGGGGCGCGTTGCGCGATTTCGCAGGCGCGATGCACGACAAGAACCTCGATACAGGCACGGCGGCATGATGGCATCCGCTTTCTGGAAAGCTGACTGGTTCATCGGTCTGTTGCTCGGACTGGTGCTGGTTTTCCTTTCGGGCGGGGAGCTGCTGCAGGGGCTCGAGCGCAAGGCGTACGACCTCGGCGTGCGCTTCGCCACGGCCCAGCCATCGACGCAGGTTGCGGTCATCGCGATCGACGACCAGAGCATCGCCAACATCGGTCGCTGGCCGTGGCCGCGCGATGTGCACGCAAGGCTCACCGACATCCTGACCCAGGCCAAGGTCAAGGTGATCGGCAACACGGTGTTCTTCACCGAACCTCAATTCGACCCGGAAAAAAACGCGAGCCACGCGAATATCGTCAAGCTGCGGGCGATGCTCGAAGGCTCGTCGCTGAAAATGCTGACCGGTCCGCCTGCCGACGAGGTGGAACAGATCGAGAATCTGCTGGCGAGCACCGAGGACGCGTTGAACACCGACCGGAAGCTCGCCGCGAGCGTCAGGGCGAGCGGCAACGTGCTGCTGGGCATGGTGTTCCAGCAGTTCGATCGCGAGCCGCTCGGCAACCCCGACAAGCCGCTGCCCGAATACATCACGCGCAACACGGTCGCTGCGGCCGGACCGGCGCTGGCCACGACGGCACTGCCGGTGTCGGCGCTCGTACCGATCGTACCCATCGCTGAGATCGGGTCGGCCGCCGCCGGCGTCGGGCATCTGAACAACTACCTCGATGTGGACGGTGCGGTACGCGCCGACGCCCTGGTGGTACGCCATTACGATCAGTATTTCCCGTCGCTCGCACTGCTGCTCGCGGCGCGCAGCCTCAACCTGGCGCCGAAGGACATCCAGGTCGAGTACGGCGAGGGCGTGCGTCTGGGCCGGTTGGCGATCCGTACCGATTCGCAGATGCTGATGCAGACCTTCTTCTACCGCGGCGGCGACGGGCGCCCGGCGTTCGCGCCCGATTCGTTCTACGACGTGCTCACCGGTCGCATTCCGGCGGACAAGTATCGCGACAAGATCGTCATCATCGGTGCCACCGCTGCAGGCGTCGGCTCGATCCTGGTGACGCCGATCGCGACCGACATGCCGCCGGTGCTGGCGCTCGCGCACAGCGTCTCGAGTATCCTGCAGGAGCAGTTCTTCGTCGCCCCCTGGTGGGGCGAATGGGTGCGCTGGGGCGCATTCCTGCTGGTGCTCGTGTATCTGACGGTGGCCTTGCCGCGCATGAAGGCGGGGATGGCGGCGATCGTCACGGCTTTGCTGTTCATCGTCGCGCTCGCTGCTCATTTCAGCCTGATGTCGACCCGGTTCACCTGGGTGCCGCTGATGTTGCCGTTGACGCTGCTGCTGGTCGGCCACCTCGCGCTGACCACCAAGCGCTTCCTGGTCACCGAACGTGGCAAGGAGCGCTCTGACGTCGATCTCGCCCACACCAACCGGATGCTCGGTCTCGGCTATCAGGGACAGGGTCAGCTCGATATGGCGTTCGACTGTTTTCGCAAACTGCCGTCCGACGACTCGGTGCTCGATCTTCTGTACAACCTCGGTCTCGACTACGAGCGCAAGCGGCAATACAACAAGGCCGAGTCGGTGTTCAAGACCATCGGCGAGACGAATCCGAAGTTCCGCGACATCACCGAACGCAGCCAGCGTGCGCTGCAGTTGCAGAACACCGTCATCCTGGGGGCCGGCATACAGCACCCGGGCGGTGCGCTGATCATCGGTGCCGGCGCCGAGAAGCCCAAGCTCGGCCGCTTCGAAGTCGAGAAAGAGTTGGGCAAGGGCGCGATGGGCGTCGTCTACCAGGGCACCGACCCCAAGATCGGGCGCGTGGTGGCCATCAAGACGCTCGCCCTCGCGCAGGAATTCGAAGGCGACGAACTGGTCGAGGTGAAGGAGCGCTTCTTTCGCGAGGCGCAGACGGCGGGTCGACTCGCGCACCCCAACATCGTCACGATCTACGACACCGGCGAAGAGCATGACCTCGCCTACATCGCGATGGAATTCCTGAAAGGCCGCGACCTAGTGGCGAATACCAAGCCCGACGCGCTGCTGCCGCTGAAGACCGTGCTCTCGATCGCCGCGCGCGTGGCCGAAGCGCTCGGCTATGCGCACCAGAACAATGTCGTGCATCGCGACGTGAAGCCGGCCAACATCATGTACGAACCGCAGACGGACAAGGTCAAGGTCACCGATTTCGGCATCGCGCGGATCACGGATTCGAGTCGTACCAAGACCGGCATGGTCCTGGGGACGCCGTCGTACATGTCGCCGGAGCAGCTATCGGGTCAGAAAATCGATGGAAAGTCCGATTTGTTCTCGCTCGGCGTCACGCTCTACCAGCTATCCTCCGGGCAACTTCCCTTCCGGGGCGACTCGATGGCGCAGCTGATGTTCAGGATCGCCAACGAAGCACCCACGGCGATCACGACGATCCGGCAGGACGCACCGCCTTGTCTGGTGTCGATCCTCGACGTGGCCCTCGCCAAGGCGCCCGAGAAGCGGTTTCAGTCGGGCGACGAAATGGCAGAGGCCATTCGCGCCTGCATCCGGACGCTTGCCTGATGCGCGCCGACCACCCCGTGCTTTCCTTCCGCCCTTCGATGTATCCGATGCCGCAATGACCGATCTGACGACCGCGCTGACGATGGTGAGCAGCACCGATCCGGGCATGGTCCGCTCGCACAACGAGGACAGTCTCGCGGTCGAGCCGCAGATCGGCCTCGCGGTGCTCGCCGACGGCATGGGCGGCTACAACGCAGGCGAGGTCGCGAGCGGCATCGCCGTCGCGCTGATCCGCGAAGAGGTGAAGAAGGCGCTGCTGGAAGACGACACGCTCGCGCGCGATGAGCCGGGAGTGACCGCGCGCGCGGAGCGCATCCTGCGCGAGCAGTCGACCAAGGCCAACGCGTCGATTTTTCAGTCGGCGCAGAAGCAGCCGCAATATGCCGGCATGGGTACGACGCTGGTCACCGCGTTGTTTTCGGACAACCGCGTCACCGTGGCCCACATCGGCGACTCGCGCCTGTACCGGCTGCGCGGCGACAGCTTCGAGCAGATCACCCGCGACCACTCGCTGCTGCAGGAGCAGATCGACAGCGGCATGATCTCGAAGGAGGATGCGCGCCACTCGATGAACAAGAATCTCGTCACGCGCGCGCTCGGGGTCGACCCCGAGGTGGAAACCGAGATCCATACGTATGAAGTGCTGCCGGGCGATACGTATCTGCTGTGCTCGGACGGGCTGTCCGACATGATCCCGGAGGCGGAGATCCACAGCACGATCGAGACGCTGAAGGCCAACCTGCAACTGGCCGCCGATCAACTGGTGCAGACCGCCAACGACTACGGCGGGCGGGATAACGTATCGGTGGTGCTGGTGCAGGTGAACGACCGATTTGCTTCGGAAACGGGCTGGGTTTCACGATTTATGTCCTGGCTCAAATAAGGTATAACGAGGCGGCCATGGCGAAGTTGATCATCAGTGTGGACGGACAGGTTCTGGACGAGGTGGAACTCGTCAAGGAACGCACGACCATCGGGCGCAAGCCCCACAACGATGTGCGCATCGAGAATCTTGCGGTCAGCGGCGAACACGCGGCGATCGTCACGATCCTGAACGACTCGTTTCTGGAAGACCTCGGCAGCACCAATGGCACGACGGTCAACGGGCACCCGATCAAGAAGCACTTCCTGCAGAACAACGACGTCGTCGAAATCGGCAAGTACAAGCTGAAGTACATCAACGAAAAGGCCTCGCAGGCGGCCTCCGGCGATTTCGAGAAAACGATGGTGCTGCGTCCACAGGCCGTGGCCGCCGGCACCGGTGCCCCGGGCACCACCCGTATCGGCGACCCGACCGCGACGCGTCCGGGCGGCTTGAACGATCCGACGTCGACCCGACCCGGGGGTTTCGCGAACGACGCCAGTGCAACGGCCCCGGCACCCCTGCCGCCGTTGTCCCCGCTCGTCATGGGACGCCCCGGGGACGCAGCGGCGGCACCGTCGCCGGTCGCCACCAATACGGAGCGACAGCCGATACCGGGCATTGCCGGACCGGTCTCCGGAGGGTTTTCTCCTCCTGGCGTCACCCTCGCTTCGCCGTTGCCGACACCGCCGGCGCCGGCCGCGATCCAGATCCTCACCGGTCCGAGCGCCGGCAAGGAACTCGACCTGGTCAAGAATCTGACGACGCTGGGCAAACCGGGTGTCCAGGTCGCGGTGATCACTAAGCGTCCGCACGGCTTCTTCATCACGCATGTCGAAGGTGCGCTCTACCCGAGCGTCAACGGCAACACGTTGGACGCGCAGCCGCGCCAACTTCACGACCACGACATCATCGAACTCGCTGGCGTCAAGATGGAGTTCTTCCACAAGCCCGCGTGAAGCCCGCATGAGCAAGCACCTGTTGCGCATGGGGCTGGGCTTGCTGATCGTCGCGGTGTTTCTGGGCTATTGCGCGCGTTGGGTGCCGGTTCCGCTGATCGAGCAACTCGAAGCGATCGCCTACGACACGCGACTGCGCCTGATGATGCCGGGCGGCAGCGATCCGCGGGTCGTCATCGTCGACATCGACGAGCGCAGCCTCCAGGTCGAAGGCCGCTGGCCCTGGGGCCGGGACAAGGTCGCGGCGCTGGTCGACCGCCTGTTCGAGCATTACCGGGTCGCGGTGGTGGGCTTCGACATCGTGTTCGCCGAGGCCGACGACAGCTCGGGCCTGTCGCGGCTCGAGGCGCTGGCGACCGGGGAGTTGCGGGGCAATGCGCCGTTCGAGGCGGCGCTGCGCGAGATTCGTCCCCGCCTCGAATTCGACCGCCTGCTCGCCGCGCGGATTCGCGACCGCCCGGTCGTGCTCGGCTATTACTTCTCCAATGTCGGCGAGCCGGCGGGCGCGCAGTCGCTCGCGGTGGGCGCGTTGCCGACGCCGGCGCTTGCCGGCGGAATGTTCGCTGGCCGCAACATCCGCTTCACCCGCTGGAACGGCTACGGCGCCAATCTCGCGCCGTTGCAGAGCGCTGCCGTGTCCGCGGGACATTTCAATCAACTCACCGATGCCGACGGCGTGGCACGGCGGGTGCCGATGCTCGCGGAGTTCAAGGGCGCCTACTACGAATCGTTGTCGCTGGCGATCGTGCGCCTGCTGCTCGGCTCGCCGTCGATCGAACCCGGCTACCCCGCACAGCCGAGGCTTGCGCGTGGTTATGCAGGCCTGGAGTGGCTCGCAGTCGGCCCGCTGCGCATTCCGGTCGATGATCTGGTGACGAGCTACGTCCCGTATCGCGGCGACAAAGGCAGCTTTCCCTACGTCTCGGCGACCGATGTGTTGAATGGGACGGTCGATGCGAAGACGCTCGCCGACCGGATCGTTCTGGTCGGCACAAGCGCGCCGGGACTGTTCGACCTGCGTTCGACACCGGTTGCGCCCGTCTACCCCGGCGTCGAGATCCATGCGAACCTGATCTCCGGCATGCTCGACGGCACGATCAAGCAGCGCCCGCCGTATGTGCTGGGCGCCGAATTCGTGCTCCTCGCGCTGACCGGGCTGCTGCTCGTCCTGTGGCTGCCCTGGCTGTCACCGATCCAGGCAACGATCGTCGCGACCGCGACCGGTCTGGTCGCCCTCGCGATCAACCTGATCATCTGGCGCTACGGCAACCTGATCCTGCCGATCGCCTCCGGACTGGCGTTGATCGCGCTGCTCTACACGCTGAACATGGCCTGGGGCTTCTTCGTCGAAGCGCGCGGCAAGCGCCAGATCACCGGCCTGTTCGGTCAGTACGTGCCGCCGGAACTGGTCGACGAGATGGCCCGGAATCCGACGCGGTTCTCGATGCAGGGCGAGAGTCGCGAGCTGTCGGTACTTTTCACCGACGTGCGCGGCTTCACGACGATCTCCGAAGGCCTCGATCCGAAGGCGTTGTCGAGCCTGATGAACGAGTTCCTGACGCCGTTGACGCGCATCATCTACAAGCAACGGGGCACGATCGACAAGTACATGGGCGACGCGATCATGGCGTTCTGGGGGGCGCCCCTGGACGACCCGCAGCACGCTAGCCACGCCGTGGCAGCCGCGCTCGAGATGCAGCGCACGCTGGCCGAACTGCAACATCAGTTCAAGGCGCGGGGCTGGCCGCCGATAAAGATCGGCGTCGGGGTAAATACCGGACGCATGAGCGTAGGCAACATGGGATCGGAAATACGCCTCGCCTACACCGTGATGGGTGACGCAGTGAACCTTGCATCGCGGCTGGAAGGCCTTACAAAGGAATATGGCGCTGATATTATCGTCGGGGAGGCCGTTTGCCGGGCCGCGCCGGAGTTTTTGTATGTCGAGCTCGACCGTGTGTGCGTAAAAGGCAAGGAAGACGCGGTGGCGATTTTCGAGCCGCTCGGAAAGCGGGAGGAGATCGAGCGTGCCGTGGTCGACCACACGGCGCTGTTCCAGAAAGCCTTGAAGCTGTATCGCAGTCAGGAATGGGATCTGGCAGAGGTGCAGTTGCTGAACCTGCAGAAAGCCGCGCCGCACCGGAAGGTGTATCAGTTGTATGTCGAGCGGATCGCGCATTACCGCGCAGAGCCCCCGCCGGTGGGCTGGGACGGCGTGTACGTGTTCCAGACGAAATAAGACAGAGCATTCCGAATGAAGTTGCGCGTGCTGGGTTGCAGTGGCGGAATCGGCGGCAGTCTGCGCACGACCTCGTTCGTGCTGGACAATGACGTGCTGCTCGACGCCGGCACCGGCGTCGGTGACCTCACCATCGAAGATCTGCGCGAGATCGATCACGTGTTCCTGACCCATTCGCATCTGGACCATGTGACCTCGCTGCCGTTCCTCGTCGACACCGTCGGCTGGATGCGCGACAAGCCGTTGACCGTGCACGCGCTCCCCGAGACGATCCAGGTCCTGAAGGAACACCTGTTCAACTGGAAACTCTGGCCCGATTTCGCCCAGATTCCCGACGCCGTCAACCCGTGGATGCATTACCTGCCGGTCGTGGTCGGTGAGCGTATCGACCTCGGCGGCGGGCGCAGCATCACGCCGCTGCCGGCGAACCATGTCGTGCCGGCGGTCGGCTATCACCTGGACAGCGGCCGTGCGAGCCTCGTGTTCACCGGCGACACCACAATCAACGATGCGCTGTGGCCGCTTGTCAACGAAATCCGCAACCTGCGTTATTTGATCATCGAGACCGCGTTTCGCAACCGCGAGCACGAGCTCGCGCGCGCCTCGAAGCATCTCAGCCCGAACATGCTCGCCGACGAGCTGGAAAAACTGGAACGTCCGGCCGAGATATACATCACCCACTTGAAGCCGGGCGAGTACGAGGTCATCATGGAAGAAATCCAGTCGTGCGCCGGCAAGTTCAACCCGCAGATGCTGCTGACCTTCCAGCAGTTCGACTTCTGATGCTGTCCCTGCCGATGCGATCCCACCTGAAAGAATCCGCGCGATGAGTAGCGTGCTCGAAGTCCGGCCCGCCGCCCCGCCGGGTGCGGCAGGCGCAGAGCTCGCCGACAAGCTGCGTTTTTCGCAGGGCCTGCAGTCGGTCACGAACCGGATTCACGCGACCAGCGAACTCGATGAAATCATGCTCGAGTTGTCGCAGGAGATCTGCACGCTGTTCGAAGCCGACCGGCTGACGATCTACGTCACCACCGAGGATGGCAATTCGATCGTATCTAAGGTCAAGACCGGCCTGAACTCGTTCAAGGACCTCAAGCTGCCGATCAACGAGCAGAGCATCGCGGGGTTCGTCGCCAGTTCGCGGCGGGTGCTGAACATCGACGACGTCTACAACGACGACGAGTTGAAGCGTTTCAGCCCGCAGCTGCATTTCCTGAAAGAAGTCGACAAGCGCACCGGTTATCGCACCAAGCAGATGCTGGTGGTGCCGGTCTGCGAATCGAGCAGCAAGGAATCGGCGAGCGATCCGGGGAAGCGCGCGCTGGTCGGGGTCATTCAGATCATCAATTCGAAGGCCGGCCGTGCCTTTTCGCAGACGGCCGAAGACGGTGCCCGTCAGCTCGCCGAGACCCTCGCGATCGCGCTGCTGCAGCGCCAGAAGCAGCCGTCGTTCAAGGTTCGGGGCAAGTACGACCAGCTCGTGGCCGGGGCCGTTCTGTCGACCGACGAGATGGAGCTCGCGTTGCGCTCGTCACGACGCAAGAATCTCGACATCGAAGACGTGCTGCTCGACGAGTTCCAGGTGAAGGTGCAGTTGCTCGGCGACTCACTGGCGCAATTCTTTCAGGTGCCCTACGAGCCGTTCCGGGCCGATCGGCTGAAGCCGCTCGACCTGCTGAAGAACATCCGGCGCGAGTTCGCCGACGCGAGCGGTTGGCTGCCGCTCGAAGAAGGTAAGGACGGTCTGGTCGTGCTCTGCACCGACCCGGAAAAGGTGCGCGGCTCGCGGCAGGTCGCGAACGTGTTTCCGAAGGTGAAGGTGCAGTATCGGGTGACCACGAAGCGGGAATTCGTGGCGACGATGAGCCAGATGTTCGGCGGATCTTCAGAGACGATGGCCGACAACACGTCGGTCGGCGATCTGTTGTCGGAGCTCGCGCAGGAAACCGATGACGATGGTTCTGCCGCAGCAGAACTCTCTGCGGCGTCCGAGAACGAGGTCGTGCGGCTCGTCAACAAGATCATCGTCGACGCCTATCACCAGGGCGCCTCGGACATTCACGTCGAGCCCGGCCCCGGCAAGCAGAAGCTGCTGGTCCGGTTTCGCAAGGACGGGTCGCTGCACAACTACATCGAGGTCCCCTCGAGCTATCGGCAGGCGATCTGCGCGCGCCTGAAGATCATGTGCGACCTCGACATCTCCGAGAAACGAAAGCCGCAGGACGGCAAGATCAAGTTCAAGCGCTGGGGCCCGCTCGATATCGAGCTGCGGGTCGCGACGATTCCGAGCCAGGGCGGCGTCGAAGATATCGTGATGCGTATCCTCGCCGGCGGCGAACCGATCCCGCTCGACAAGCTCGGCCTGTCCGAGCACAACCTCGGTTTGCTCAAGGGCGTGATCACCAAGCCCTACGGACTGTTCTTCGTGTGCGGGCCGACGGGGTCAGGGAAGACGACTTCGCTGCACTCGGTGCTGGGGTACATCAACACACCCGAGACCAAGATCTGGACCGCCGAGGACCCGGTCGAGATCACCCAGCGCGGGCTGCGTCAGGTGCAGATGAATCCGAAGGCGGGACTGACCTTCGCCACCGCGATGAAGGCGTTCCTGCGCGCCGATCCCGACGTGATCATGGTCGGCGAGATGCGCGACAAGGAGACGGTCGCGATCGGCATCGAGGCGTCGCTCACCGGACACCTGGTGTTCGCGACGTTGCACACGAACAGCGCTCCCGAGTCGATCATCCGCCTGCTCGACATGGGCATGGACCCGTTCAACTTCGCCGACGCGCTCCTCGGCGTGCTCGCGCAGCGCCTGG
>JACMMK010000432.1 GCA_014379045.1 Burkholderiales bacterium | reverse complement strand
GTGATCGGCTCGCTGCTGCGTCCGGCGAGCTACTGCGGCGCGTACGGGTTCAAGCCGACGTTCGGCGCGATCAACCGCGGCGGGTCGCACGACGGGCTTTCGCAATCGGCGCACGGACCGATCGCCGCGACGCTCGACGACGCGTGGATTGTCGCGCGCGAAATCGCCGACCGCGCCGGGGGCGACGCCGGGTATCCCGGGCTGTACGGACCCGCGGAACTGCCGGTCGCGCGCAAGCCGCTCTGTGTCGCGGTGATCGAGACCGCCGGCTGGGCGGTCGCCGAAGCGGGCGCGAAAGAAAAATTTCAGGCGGCGGTCGAGCGCATCGCGGCGCAGGGCGTCAAGGTCGTGACGCGTGCCGATCACCGGGGCATCGCGCTGCTCGAAACCTTGCTCGACCGCGCAGGCGCGGTATCGCATGCGCTGGTGAACTACGAGTCGGTGTGGCCGCTCAATGCCTACCGCGCGCGTGACCCCGCGAAGCTGAGTTCGTTCCTGCGCGATCGGCTGCTCGAGGCGGAGCAGATGACGCCAGCGGCGTATCGCGCGCTGCTGTCCGAGCGCGCCGGTGCACGCGCGGCGCATGCCGCACTCGACGGCGACTGCGATGCGCTGATCACGCTGAGCGCGCCGGGCGCTGCGCCGCTGGGCATCGAAGCGACCGGCGATACGGTGTTCAACATTCCGGGTTCGTACCTCGGGGCGCCGGCGCTCAGCCTGCCGCTGCTGACGCTCGACGATCTGCCGCTGGGATTACAGCTGATCGGCGCGGTCGACCGCGATGCGCAGTTGTTCGAGACGGCCGGGTGGCTGGAACAGATAATGGCGCGATAGGCGTCATCGGTTCTTCGTTCGGCCCATAACGCACGCTGAACGCCGGCCGTGCGTGCGACCCGCGCCTCGCTACGTGCGCAGGTCGTATTTCGTCGCCGACCCTCGTACCTTTTCGGCGGGGTATTTTTCCCCGTTCAGATCGATCTTCGCATTGGCCGCTGCCACGAGGTCGAAGTCCAGGCGATCGGCGAGTCTGACCAGATACAGCAGTACATCGGCCGCTTCGTGCCTGATCCGAGCGAGGCGTTCGGCATCGGGCGCGCAGCTCTCCTCGCCGGTCAGCCACTGAAACTCTGCGGCGAGCTCGCCGGCCTCGGCGCTCACGCCCATCGCGAGGTTCTTCGGTGCGTGGAACTGTTCCCAGTCCCGTGCGACTGCGAACTGCCGAACGCGCTCGGTCAGTTCCGAAAGGCTGTCGTGAGTCATGGACTACCCGCAGAGACATTCAGCACGCAAGGATCGCACGGACGTCTGCGCGGCGCCACGCCGGCGCATCGAAGGCTCCCGCGTGCCGAAGCCGATGCCAGCCGGGGTCTGTCTGTGCACTCGCCCGAACTTCATCGGTAGATGGTGACCCGTTAAGCGACGCGCGCTTGACACGGCGACCGTCCCAGCCATCATGTCGCGGTCGTGTCGTCGCAGGAGCAGTCCGTATGCCCGACTCTTACCGTCTCTACTACTGGCCCCAGATCCAGGGCCGCGGCGAGTTCGTTCGTCTGGCGCTCGAAGCCGGGGGTGCCGACTACATCGATGTCGCGCGACGGTCCGGGAAACGCGGGGGAGGGAGTGCTGCGATCATGAAGGTGCTCGAGGGTGGCGACCCCCACGCGCCGTTTGCGCCACCGTTCCTCGAGCTCGATGGCGAGTTGATTTCGCAGACGGCGAACATTCTCGCCTTCCTCGGTCCGCGGCTCGGGCTCGTGCCCGCGGACGAACGCTCGCGCCGAAGGGTCCAGCAGCTGCAACTGCTCGTCGCCGATTTCGTGGCCGAAGCGCACGACACGCACCACCCGCTCGCGACGAGTCTGCGCTACGAGGAGCAGAAGCCGGCGGCGCGCAAGAATGCGAAAGCATTCACCACGCTGCGCATGACCAAGTACCTCGGCTACTTCGAGCGTGTACTCGCGCGCAACCCCGACGGTGCACAGTGGCTGGTCGGCGACTCGCTGTCGTATGTCGACCTGTCGCTGTTTCAGGTGGTCGCGGGGTTGCGTTTCGCGTTCCCGAGTGCGATGAAAAAACTCGAGCCCGCGTATCCGCACGTAGTCGCGCTGGCCGCGCGCGTAGCCGCCCTACCGCGCATCGCACGTTATCTGAAGTCCAAGCGGCGCATCGCGTTCAACCAGAGCGGAATCTTTCGGCACTACGCCGAGCTCGATCGCTGAACGCAAGCGCCACCTGGGATCGACGGCGCGCTCAGGCGGTCGACGTTTCCAGCGTCGGATAGTCGGTGTAGCCCTTTTCGCCGGGGGTATAGAAGGTGGCCGGATCCGCCGGGGTCAGCGGCGCATCGACCTCGAGCCGCGCCGGCAGATCGGGATTCGAGACGAACATCGTGCCGAACACCACCGCATCGGCACCGCCGCGCGCGACGATGTCGAGTGCGTGCGCACGATCGAAGCCGACCCCCGCGAGATACACGCCACCGAAGCGCTTCTTGAGCTCGACGTGATACATCTCGGCGTTGGCTGCCGGCGCCGAATGCAGGTACGCCAATCCGAGCGGGCGAATCGCCTCGACCAGCGTGGTGTAGGTCTCTTTCGGGTTCGCGTCGGTGATGTCGTTGAATGGGTTCTCCGGCGAGATCTTGATGCCGGTGCGCTCGGCGCCGATGGCATCGACGATCGACTGCAACGCCTCGATCACGAAGCGCACGCGATTGCCGACGCTGCCGCCGTAGCCGTCGGTGCGGGTGTTCGATCCGCTCGACAGGAACTGCATCGGCAGATAGCCCGAGGCCGAATGCAGTTCGACGCCATCGAAGCCTGCGTCGATGGCACGCTTCGCGGCCGCGCCATATTCTGCGATCGTCGACGCGATCTCATCGAGGGCCAGCGCACGGGGTACCGGGTGCGGCAGCATCCCCCCGTCGGTGTAGACCGCGCCCTTCGGCTGGATCGCCGACGGCGCAACTGGCGTGGCACCCGCGGGCAGCAGCGTCGGGTGGCTGATGCGCCCGGCGTGCATCAGTTGCACGACGATCCGGCCGCCGGCGGCGTGCACCGCGTCGGTGACCTGCTTCCACGAGGCCGCTTGCGCGGCGTCGGCAAGACCCGGCGTGCGCACATAGCCCTTTCCGATCGCGCTCGGAAACACGCCTTCGGTAATGATCAGTCCCGCACTCGCGCGTTGCGCGTAGTAGGTCGCCGACAGCGGCTGGACATGGCCCGCGTCATCGGCGCGCGAGCGCGTCATCGGGGCCATCACGATTCGATTGCGCAGTTCGAGGCTGCCGGCGGTGAGCGGTGAGAAAAGCGTAGGGGTCATTCAAGTCTCCTGAAAAGGGGTCGAGCACTCCGAGCGGGAAGTTACGCAGAGTGATCTCCACTGCGTACTCGCATAATGCAAGCCAGGGAGCAGCGATGAAATCGGAGAATTTCAGCCGACTCAGTCAAAAAACTCGAAGAAAGCTATGCGCCGTCGCTCCAGCGAACGTCGGCCTCGAACACGAGGCGCTGCGGGGCCAGCTCGGCCTCGAGTCGGTGCATCTGCGCATGAGCACCGAACGCGGGCAGCAGCTGCTGTGCCCCGATCCGGCGCGCCAGCGCCACGTTGTCGCGGCAGCGCGGGTGCACATTCCAGCGCAGAAAATGCGCGCGGCCCTGTGCGGTCAGTGTCCGCGCAGGCGAGTCGAGCGGCAGATAGCCGGTGAACACCACGGTCCGGTCTTCACGCCCGCTGAAGCGAGCGAGCAGTGCCGCGCTGTCGCCGCTGGCGCCGTCGGCGCTGCCGGTAACGCGCACCC
>JACMMK010000431.1 GCA_014379045.1 Burkholderiales bacterium | reverse complement strand
GGCGATCGCCGCCGCGCAGGCCCTGCTCGACTGCGCGCACGGCACCACGCTGAACGAACGCGATGCGACCGCCGTGTTCGCCGCGCTAGGCATTCCGGCCGTCGAGTCGCAGGTGTTGAGCACTCCCGATCAACCGTCGACGATCGCTTACCCGGTCGTGGCGAAAGTCCTCTCGCGCGACGTCCTGCACAAGACCGAGGCGGGTGGCGTCGTGCTCGGCATCGCCGACGCGGTGCGTTTGAAGGACGCGTGCGGTCGCATTCTCGACAACGTGCGCGCGATCCATCCCGATGCACGCATCGACGGCGTGCTCGTGCAGAAGATGGAACGCGGCCTGGTCGAGGCGATCCTCGGCTATCGTCGCGATTCGCAGGTCGGACCGGTCGTGATCGTCGGCGCCGGCGGCACGCTCGCCGAGATCTACAAGGATTACGCGATCCGCTGCGCCCCGGTCGACCTCAGCGAGGCCCGCCGGATGGTCGACGAGGTGAAGGCGTTCGCGCTGGCACGCGGTTACCGGGGTCAGCCGAAGGGAGATCTCGAGGCGCTCGCGCACGCAGTCGTGGCGTTCTCGGCGCTGGCGCAACTGGGCGGTGCGCCGGTGCTCGAGGCGGAGATCAATCCGCTGCTGGTGAAGCCGGCCGGCGAAGGGGTGGTCGCGGTGGACGGGCTGCTGGTGCGCGGTTGACGCGCACGGTTGACGCGCACGGTCCGGCGATCCATCGTTGCACGCAGCACCGATTGCGTCCGACCGGCGCGCGCTGCACACCGATGACGCACTACCGGTGCGCGCTGCGCACCGAACTCGGGCAACCGGGCTCGCACGCTCGGCCATCCCGGCCACGGTCGTCCCCGATCAGTTCTGCCAGGTCGACTGCGCGATGAATTGCCCGGTCTTCAGGTCGACCTTCCGGTACGGCGTCGGCCGCGCCGTATCTCCAGGCAACGTACCGGTAGACGCCGTAGTTGTTCGACTGCTTCTGGGCATCGGTGACGAACGCATCGTCGACCGAGTCGGACGTCGTGACCACGATCATGTGCGCGATCTCGTTCGCGTCCTGTTTTGCGCAGACCAGATACATCGAGGACGGGGCGACCTTGGTGGCGAGCACGGTAAACCACGACCGGAAGGTGTCCTGCGCCACGTTCATCGACGTCCAGCCTGCGCTCTGCATCAGGTAGGGGACCTCGAAGGTGAACTTCTCGCCGATCGGCGTCGTCGCCGGAAACGCATAGTTGACTGCGCGCAGTGCGTTATCGACACAGACCTTGTCCTTATCGATCGGCCGCGGCGCCTCTCCCAGGAATTTCTTGAGCTCGGTACCGCAGCACGCACTCCAGCTTGCAGAACCTGGAGTCTACGTGGCGACTTCCCGACGATCTCTATGGCTACATCACGATCGTCATGGAAGGCACCAAACCCAGCCAGGTACTGGCCTAGAGTCGTCTCGCTCGTCGCAGTAAAACCGACAATCCGAGGATAGAAACCGCTCTTTCGCATCGTCTTGAGCTTCCTGCCCTGGTCCCTCGCGGCAGTCCCCGGTCAGTGGCCGACGACCGCTCGCCGCAACCTCCGCGCGCGACAATCCGAGTGCGTTACGATAGTCGACGACTGGCGCACTTCCGTTGCCGGCCACGGGTTCCCGAGATGGCCGCACTGCTGCAGAAAGGTCCCGATCGACTTCAGCTCTGGATCGAGCAGCTGGGTCGTCGGCTGCACGGGTCGGCGCTCCACCCGCTGCTGCTGCCGCTCGCCGCGGTGCATGTCGACAAGCCCGCCGGGTCGTTCACCGATCTGATGGAGGCGCGCGCGCCGCCACGCGACGAGGACGACGTGCTGGCGCTGTACGCGATCGCGCGCGTGGGCATCCATCTCGCGCATGCGGTCACGTCGCCCTGGTATTTCTCGTTCACCCGTGAAGTCGCACGGCGCGCGCGCTGGGCCGCACTCTGGCAGGCCTCGCGCAAGCCGCTCGGCGAGGGCGAGGCGGCGAACGTCCGGTCGAACTTCGCGGAGCTGGTCGCCACGTTGTTCGATGCCGCAGAGGGCTTCAGCGTCTACGAAGTGCTCGAGACCCATGCCATCGTCGAAGGCCTGCAGGCGTCGATGGCGCGACCGAGCGCGCTGGCTGCCTACCGCTTCGGGGTCGAGCTGTACCGCGGGTCGCCGCAGAACCTGCGTCTGCTATCGCGCCTGATCGAGTGCTTCGGAATCGAGATCGCGATGCAGCTCGCACCGCGGTTGTGCGCGGTCACACTCAAGTTTCCGTTTCCGGCGATCGCACTGAACGACCTGCTGAAGTCGCTTGAGGGCAAGCGCGAGCGGGTTCCCGATCTGCTCGCGATGAGCGCGGAGCGCTTCGTCGGCGCATGCCGTCTCGATGTGCTCGGCGCTGCGCGTTCGGCACGGCAGACGCCGGAGGCGGACCCGTCTGCGGAGCTCGATCCGTGGACGCACGCACTCGGCAGTTTCTTCGATCGGTACGAAGCACTGGACAGCGACGAGGCGAGGCTTCAGGCGATGTTCCATCCGATGAAGGCGACACCGGAGACGGCGCCGCACCCTGCTTCGAGCCTGTTCTGCCCGGTGTGGGGGCTGTTCTCGGACGGTCAGGTCGCAGACCTGCGTCCGGGGCCCGGAAATCTCAGCGACTTCGCGCGCTGGATCACGAGCGCCCTCGACCTGAGCGACGGCCTGGCCTGGCTCGGCGAAGCCCGACGCTGAGGTTCGTCATCGTTCGGCCGCGGCGCGTTCGGCTTGCGCACGCACGCGCCAAGCGGCAACGCTCCGCCTTCGGCGTTTCAGACGCCTGCTGCAGGACGACGTTTACGCAGACCGGCGAGCATCGACGCACCGAGCACGAACAGCGCGGCCGACCCCGGGAGCGGTATCACCTGCGGCGCGATGTCGATCGTCAGCAGGTAGGCGAAGTTCGCATCGCCCCCGACACCGGTGAGCACCCCGTTGCCGCCGTTATCGAGATCGCCCGGATCGCCGAAGCCCGAAACGCCGACGAAGTAAAGGCCTCCGGCAAGCGGGAACGCGCTGATCCGTGAGCCGAAGTCGACGCCGGAATTGTCGTCGAACACCAGCACGTTGCCGCCGGCACCGTAGAGATACAACAGCGAGTCGCGGTCGGACGGTGGCGTCGACGACGTGATCAGCACTTCGAGGTTCAGCGACGCGCCGGCCGGTGCGTTGAAGGCGTAGTAGTCAGCGCTGTCGTTCGCCACGGCGCCGACTGGGGCGATGCGCGATCCCGATACGCGGTAGCCGGTCTGGCCGGCCAGCAATGGCGCCAACGCCTGCGCGCCGGGGAGCGCATTGTTGGGCTCGATCTCGGCCACGTCGACGAGGGCCGCCGAGACGCCTGCGCTGGAGACCAGTGCGGCGACGGCGATGAGCGATACGGCGATGATCCGGTTCATGCTGCGCTCCTGATTGTTGTTGGCTGATTCGGGTGAATGCTGGGAAGCGGTATGTCGGGAATCGTATCGGCGGATTGTGTCAATTGCCGCACCGTCGTCCGCGTAGTCCGATGCGCGCGTGCGCAGCGCGCAGTGGTCATCGCGGATTCATCGGCCAGTCATGCAGCGCTCCTACGCTGCACGCGAGCCGATCGCCGATCGCCAGGGGAGACAGTCGATGGACAAGAAAGCCCGTTTCGCATTCAGCACCCGTGCCTCGCAACAGCTGTCGCAGGCGCGGCGCAATTTCATGCAGTGGACCGCAGGGGGCGTGCTGGGCGCCTCCACCCTGGGACGAAGCGCGTTCGCGGCATTGCCCGACACGCTGCCGAACGGCGTCGCGGCGGGCGATGTCACCCCCAACAGCGCAGTCCTGTGGGCACGCAGCACCGTGCCGGGGCGCGCGGTGTTTCGCTGGGGCACCGATCCGGCGTTCGCGACACTGATCGGCACCATCACCCGCCGCCAGACCACCACCGACAAGCCGTTCAAGCACATCGTGAACGGCCTGCAGCCGGCAACGACCTACTACTACTCGGTCACCAACGAAGTCGGCGCCGTAGTCACCGGTCAGTTCCGCACCCCGGCCACGATCGGTTTCACCGGGTTGCGCTTCGGGGTATCGGGCGACTGGCGCGGCGAGTTGAGCCCGTATCCGGCGATCAAGAACGCGCCTGCGCGCAGCCTCGATTTCTTCCTCGAGCTCGGCGACACCATCTATGCCGACTTTCCTTCCCCATCGGTGCCGCTCGCCCAGGCGCGCACGCTCGCCGAGTTCCGTGCGAAGCATGCCGAGGGCTACGGTACGCGCCTGGGAGAAAACTTCTGGGCCGACCTGCGCCGCACCACCGCCACCTTCGCGATGATCGACGATCATGAAGTCACCAACGACTTCGCGGGCGGCGCGGCGCCGTCGACCGATCCGAAGTTCGCCGGCCAGCCGGGCGCGTTCATCAACGAGACACCGTTCTTTGCAGACGGCCTCGAAGCCTTCACCGACTACAACCCGGTACGCCCTGAGTACTACGGCGCGACCGGTGACGCACGCACCGCGAACAAGCGCAAGCTGTACCGCTATCGCAAGTTCGGGCGCGACGCGGCGATGTTCCTGCTCGACTCGCGCTCGTTCCGGGATGCGCCGCTGCCCCCTGTGGCCGACCCCACGAACGCGGCCCAGATCTCGAACTACCTGGTGACCTCGCTGGTGCGCACCGACCGCACGCTGCTCGGGCGCCAGCAGGTGGCCGACCTCAAGGCCGATCTGCTCGATGCGCAGGCCGCTGCGATCACCTGGAAGTTCATCATGGTGCCCGAGCCGATCCAGAACCTCGGCGTGCTCGCGGCATCGGACCGGTTCGAGGGCTACGGCGCCGAACGCACCGAGATCCTCGACTTCATCCTGACCAACAACATCCTGAACGTCGTGTTCGTGACCGCCGACATCCACGGCACGCTGACCAACAACCTCAACCTGCAGCGCTTCACCGGCACCGCGATCCAGCAGGTGCCGGTCCCCGGCGCGTTCGAGATCAGCACCGGTTCGGTGGCGTTCAACGCGCCGTTCGGGCCGACCGTGTTCGGCCTCGCGGCCGCGCTCGGTCTGGTCACGCCGCAGCAGATCGCGTTCTATAACGCGAGCCAGCGCCCGGTCAAGGACGAGGTCGTCCGCGGTCTCATCAACGCGCAGATCGTGCCGCTCGGTTACCCCGCGCTCGGCCTGGCCGGCGTACCCAACGTCTCGGTGACCCCGGGCAGCAGCGACGTCTCGATGCATACCTACGGCTGGACGGAGTTCGCGATCGACGCGGGTTCAGGGAGCCTGACCGTCACCACCTACGGGATCGACTTCTATTCGCAGGCGGATCTGCTCGCCGATCCGGTCGGAATCGTCGGCCGCGCGCCACAGGTGGTCAGTCAGTTCACCGCGTTGCCGCTGTAACGCGGGCGCAGCGAAACGTGTCGTCGCGCAGGGCAACCGTCGCGACGACGCGGTCGCTGTTGCGGCTGCGCTTCATTCGATGACACAGCCTTACGCGAGGACGGCGGCATCCTTGCGCAGCACCGCGCGCGCGTAATAGCAGAACACCGCCCCGACATACTTCGGTTTCAGCCGGTAGTCGTGCGCCTCGCGCGCATGCTCGGGCAGGATCGGCTTGATCGCGCCGACCGCACGCGCCATCAGTTGCAGGCGCGCGGCACGCTCGATGAAGAGCGCCAGCATCGTCGCCTCTTCCAGCGTCGTGCAGGCGGCGAGCTGGCCGTGGTGCGCGAGCAGAATCGAGCGCTTGTCCCCCAGCGCGTCGTTGATGATCCGGCCTTCCTCGTCGCCGATCGGCACCCCGGGCCACTCGGGCAGCCAGGCGCAGTCCTCGTAAAACATCGAGGTGTCCATGTGCGACACGTGAGCGGCTCGCCGAGCATCGACAGCGCGGACGCGTACGGCGGGTGCGTATGCACGATCGCATTCACCTCCGGCCGGTGCCGGTAAATTCACAGGTGGAAGCGGTTCGCCGGGTTCGGCATGCCCGCGCCCGCGAGCAGGTTCAGGTCGTCGTCGACCAGCACGATGTTGCTGGTCTGCGCTTCGTCGAAGCCGAGTCCGAAGCTCAGAATCCAGTACGTGCCGGGCTTTTCCGCACGCGCGGTGAGTTGACCCGCCAGTGCCGATTCGTGTCCCTGGTCGGCGAGGATGCGACACGCGAGGGCGACCTTCTCGCGCAGCGGCCAGTGCGGCGTCATCAGGTGCTCGTTCATCCGCTGCGTGGTCTGCGCGTGATAGAACGCTTTGTCGCGCACCACCGGGTCGTTCGAATCAGGGGCCATGGCAGATCCTTCGGCAACGTCGATGCGGATCAGTTGATCCGCAAGCGGTCGACCGCATCGGCATCCCAGGCGAGGCCGTTGCCCGGGCGCTCGGGAATTTGCAGCTTGCCGTCGATCAGCGCGAACGGCTCGGCGAGAAAGGCGTCGGCCCAGTCGACATGCTCGAGCCAGTGCCGCGTCGGGGTCGCGGCGAGCAGGTGCGCACTGACCTCGGGCATCAGGTGCGACGACAACGGCACGCCGCACGCCGCCGCGACCCCGGCCGCATCGATCCAACCCGAGACGCCGCCGATACGCGCGAGGTCGACCATCGCGTAGTCGCACGCGCCCAGCGCGAGCGCTGCGGCGAGATCCTTCGCGCCATCGAAGTTCTCGCCGAGTTGCACCGGCAGTGTCAGCGCGCGCGCAAGCGCTGCGCACCCATTCCAGTCATGATGCGCGATCGGTTCCTCGAGCCATGCGACGCCTTCGTCCTGCAGCGCGCGGCCGCGCGCGTGCGCATCGACCCGTGTCAGCGCCTGGTTGTAGTCGACCATGATCGCGACCGATTCGGGCAGCCGCTTGCGCACCGCGCGGGTCACCGCGATGTCCTCGCCCAGCGTGGCGTAACCCAGGCGCAGCTTCAGCGCGCGAAAGCCGCCTTCGAGCAGCTGTTCGGCCTCGTCGGCGGTCGCCGATGCGCCCATCAGCCCGAGGCCGTTGCTGTTGTAGGCGGGCAGCGGCTCGATGCTGCCGCCGAGCAGGCGCGCGAGCGGCAGTCGGGCGTTCTGCGCGACCAGATCCCATAGCGCGACATCGATCGCCGACAACGCCATGC
>JACMMK010000430.1 GCA_014379045.1 Burkholderiales bacterium | reverse complement strand
GGTCGGAACGGCGCGTATTTCAGGACACCGCGGCGACCTGCAGGGCAGGCAGGGCCGGCAGCGACACGGCGTCCGCCATCGTCCCTGTCGTTGCCGCCGGCGGGCGCCCCGACGGGGCGGGCTTGTACATCCGTACCAGTTCGGGGGCGTCGCGCAGCGCCTGCGCGCGTTCGAGTGCGGCGAGCAGATGGGACTTGATCAGCTGCTGGTTCACCGGCTTGTTGAGAAAACGGAAGATCTGCGCCTGGTTGATCAGTTCGATCATCAATTCGGAGTCCGACGCGCTGGTGACCACGATCGAGAGGATCGCCGGGCGTTCCTGTTTCAACGTCTTCAGCAGCGCGATGCCTTCGGCAGCCGCGTGCTCGACATCCATCAGCACGATGGCGACGGGATACTGGTCGAGCTGATTCATCGCGGTATCGGCATCGAGGGCATGACGGATCTCGCACACGCCCGACAACAACTCCTTCACCGAGCGCAGCAGTTCATAGCTCGGATCGACCACCAGCACGGTCAGTTCCTTGTGCGCTTCCGGATTGACCCGCATCACCCGGCGTTCGCCGACGCTCAGTCCGATTTCGACTGCCTCGTGCACGATCTGCTTCAGGTCGCGGTTGCTCCACGGCTTGTTGATGAAGCGGAATATCTCGCCCTCGTTGATCGACCCGACGATCGCGTTCAGGTCGGAATAGCCGGTCAGCAGCAGGCGCATCGACGTCGGCGAAGTGATCTTCGCGCGCCGGAGCAATTCGACGCCGAGCATCTCGGGCATGCGCTGGTCGCTGATGATCGCGTGCATGTGGAACTTCTCGACGAAGCGCAGCGCGTGACCGCAGTTGCTGGTCGCGAACACGTGGAAGTCGTCGCGGAACAGCGCTTTCAGCGCGTTGAGGATGCGCTCTTCATCGTCGACGACCAGCAACCGTGGTTTATGCGCAGATGACACGGGTGCCGCGGGGGAGGCCCCATTCGCACCGTTTGCCGCGTCCGGCCCGGTGGTCAACGGGCGCGGCGGCATGTTGCCGGTCGACTCGCGCAACAGTCGTGCTGCGGCCGACAGGTTGCGTGTGGTTTCGGCGCTGACTTCCCCGGGGGCCTGCGTTTCGCCCACCGCCCGCAACGTCGCTTCGATGCCGAGCTGGAACGCACGCTGGAACTCGTGCGCACTCTGGAAGCGCTCGGCGGGTTTCTTCGCGAGCCCCTTCAATACCGCCTGGTCGAGTTCGGGAACGATGCGCGGGTCGACCTGCGAAGGCGCGATGACCGCGACGTCCGGATCCATCACCTGCCGCATCACGAACGCAGTGGTGCCCGAGAACGCGCGTTGCCCGGTGAGCAACTCGAACGCCACCGTGCCGGCCGAGTAGACATCGCTCGCCGGCGTCGCCGTGTCGCCGTTCAACAGTTCAGGGGCCATGAAGTGCGGCGTGCCGAGCGGCTCGTTGTTGACGATGACGCGCGTCGATTCGACGTAGGCGATACCGAAGTCGGTGACCTTGATGCGACCGTCGTTGGCGACCAGGATGTTCGCCGGCTTGATGTCCTGATGGATCACGCCGTTCTGGTGCGCGTACTCGAGCGCGGACAGCAGCTGTTCGACGATCGAGCCGATCTGCTTCAGGTCATAGCGTCGACGCTCTAGCAGGCGCTGGTGCAACGACTTGCCCGACACCAGTTCCATCGCGATGAATGCCAGTTCGTCGTTCTCGCCGTAGTCGTAGACCTGGACGATGCACGGATGCATCAGACGCCCGGCCGCCTGCGCCTCGCGCTTGAAGCGCTCGAGCACATTGAGCGCCTGATCGGGATCGAGCGCGCGCTTCATCAGCGCCTTGATCGCGACCGGACGCTGGATCGTCGGATCGAACGCCGAGTACACCGTGCCCATGCCACCCCGACCGAGGATGCCGTGGACTTCGAACTTGCCGACCTTGGCCGGCAGCGGGCCGATCGCGCTCATCGTTCCGCTCCGAGGTCCCGGATCACAGGATTGCCATCGACGGTGCGTGAGCCCGACGCGGCTACGTCGATCCCGTCACCTGTCAGGTGACGGGTCCCTCGCCGCGGGCTCATGCTGCCACCGCCGCGGCGTCCATCACGGCGTCGCCTTGCGCCGGGTCTTCAGGTACCGAGGCGGCCGGTGTTGCCGGTTGCTGCGCATGCTGTGCGGGCAGCAGGACGGTGAACGTCGTGCCTTCGCCCCGGCGCGAATGGACGAGAATCTTGCCGCGATGCTGGTCGACGATCTTGAACGAGATCGACAAGCCGAGGCCGGTGCCCTTGCCGGTTTCCTTCGTCGTGAAGAACGGATCGAAGATGCGCGGCAGCACTTCGGGCGCGATGCCCTTGCCGTTGTCGCGCACTTCGATCATCACGCTGTGGCCGACGGCCTTCGTCGTCAGTGTGATGACGCCGTTGGTACCTTCGAGCGCCTGCGCCGCATTCGTGATCAGGTTGAGGAACACCTGGTTGATCTGCGAGCCGGCGCATACGACCGGGGGCAAGGTGCCGAACACCTTGCGCACCTCGACCTGTTTCAACAGGTGGCGCGCGAGCAACAGCGTGCTGTCGATCCCCTGATTCACGTCGAAGCTCTGCACTTTCAACCGGTCGAGCCGGCTGAAGTCTTTCAGATTCAGCACGATCTCGGCGATCTGATCGATGCCGTGCAGGCCGTCCTGCACCAGCAGTCCGAGTTCGCCGAGGCTGTTGCGATTGCGCAGCTGGTCCAGAGCGCGGTTGACCAGGCCGAACTGGTCGCGCAGTTCGTCCTCGGGGGTGTTCGTCGCCTGCAACATCCGCAGCAGCCGATCGAACTGTTCGACCAGGTCGCGCAGCGAGCCCAGGCGGTCGTCGACCATTCCGAGATTGTTCTTCACATAGGCGAGCGGGGTGTTGATCTCGTGTGCGACGCCGGCCACCATCTGCCCGAGCGAGGACATCTTCTCGGACTGGATCAGCTGTGTCTCCGACTGCTGCAGTTCGGCGAGCGCGGAGGTCAACTCCTGCGTGCGCGCCGATACGCGCTCTTCGAGCGACTCGTTGACGTTGCTCAGATCCTCGTTGACCTTGTTCAGCAGACTGTAGCTTTGCGCGAGGCGCCAGCCGGCGAATCCGAGCAGAGCTAGCAACGCGACCGCATACCAGATCAGCACCGTCCGGTACCGCTGCTGCTCGGCGCCCGCGGCACGCAATTCGCCCTCGAATCCCGAGATCACCTGATCGAGTTCACGGCCCGCGGGCGATTGCGACACCACCTCGAAGAACTCGGTCGACAGCTGTTTGCGGCTCACCACTTCGCGACCGAGCTTGACCAGCGTTTCGCGGGCATCGTTGAACCGCGTTGAGGCAAAATCGTTGCGCGTGTCGGCGATCGTCGCAAGCGCGTCGTTGATCGTGCGCGCGCGCGTCGCCGACCCGTCCACCGAGAACGCGATCAACTCGGCTGCGACCTGGGTCGCCATCCGGTCCAGCGCGAGCAGTTCACGCTGCGTCTGCGCATCGACCTGGCGCGCAGCGCGGATCGCGCCGGTGTACTCGGCCGCCGCCGCCTGCACCAGCGGCAGATTGACAGTGACGAAGTTCGACTCGCCGAGGAAGCGCACCGTGACCGCGTTCTTCTCCTGGAACGAACCGACCATGTCGGGCAGTTTCTCGTCGAGCGTGGCAGACGGGATCGCGCGTGCCGACTGCTGCAGCGCGCGCAGCGTCTTGCCTACGGTCGGCACCAGGTTGATCGCCGACTCGTAGCCCTGCCCGGTATCGGTGGTCGAGCGCAGGAGAATGGTTTCCCAGCGCGCTTCGAGTTCCTTGAGCCCGCGCAGTTGGCCGCTGATCTCGAGCACAGACGCTTCGTCGATCGGCCGGGTCTTCCAGTAGACGAACGCGAGGGCGCCGAGCAGAAGCAGGATGACCCCGCCGATCAGCGCGAAGCGGGCAAGCTGCCGCGAGTTGGCGGCAGTCAGCGCACCGCTCAGCACGGAGCCTGGGGAAGTACGACGCAGCAGTCGGATCACGGCAAGGCAAACCTCTCGGAACCAGCGTTTTCTAACGGACGCGCCCACCGTTTCTTGAGACGGTGGTTGACGCGGGACGGCCCGGATGACGCACGATCGAAGCGGGCCCGACGCTCGAAACTCTTGAGGACGAACGCTGGAGACGGTCTGAGGAAGGCGGTGCAAGAGCTTAGGCCACAGGAAAAGTCTCGTCCAGCACAGGCGAGCCCCTTTCATCCGGCGCAGAAGCTGAACAATGCGCCAGCCCCCGGCGTTTCCCGACGGTGACCAGCGCGCCTGCTATTCCCCCAGATACGCGCAACGCACTGCATCGCTGGCGAGCAGCGCGGACGCAGCGCCGGAAAGTGCGATCCGGCCGCTCTCCATTACGTAGGCGCGTGTGGCCAATTCGAGCGCCGCGCGCGCGTTCTGCTCGATCAACAGGATCGACACCTGCTCGTTGGCGACGGTGCGGATCGTGTCGAAGATCAGGCGACTCACGATCGGCGCGAGCCGAGCATGGGGCTCGTCCAGCAACAGCAGACGCGGGCGACTCATCAACGCGCGCCCGATGGCGAGCATCTGCTGCTCGCCTCCGGACAGTGTGCCGGCCGCTTGACCCCGTCGCTCGGCGAGCCGCGGGAACAGGCCATAGCAGCGCGCGAGGTCGGCGCGCACGCCGTGCGCATCGCGCCGTAGATACGCGCCCATGTCGAGGTTCTCGGCGACGGTGAGCCGCGCAAAGATGCCGCGCCCCTCGGGCACCAGGCACACGCCGCGGCGCACCCGCTCGTGTACCGGCAGGCGCGCGATGTCCTCGCCGTCGAACACGATCTCTCCGTGTCGTACCGGCATCGCGCCGGCGATGCCTTTCAGCGTCGTCGTCTTGCCCGCACCGTTCGCACCGATGACGGCGACCAACTCGCCGCTGCCGACATCGAGGTCGATGCCGCGTACCGCGGTGATTGCCCCATAGGCCAGGGCAAGCGCGCGTACTGTCAGCATCAGGCGTGTTCGCCGGGGTTGGGCAACCTCGGTGCTGACGTGCCCACGGCCGGCGTAGCGGGGGTCGGCGTACCCATGGACGGCGCAGGCGTCGTCGGCGCACCCAGATACGCCTCGACGACGGCGGGATCGCACTGAACGTGCGCAGGCAGTCCTTCGGCGATCAGTCGACCACGGTCGAGCACCGCGACCCGGTCGCACAGCCCCATCACCAGTCGCACGTCGTGTTCGATCAGCAGCACGGTGGTCCCGGCATCGCGCAGCCGTACGATCAGATCGCGCAGCGACGCGGTCTCGGCACCGTTCATCCCCGCGGCGGGTTCGTCCAGCGCGAGCAGTTTCGGCGCCGATGCGAGCGCGCGTGCGATCTCGAGCCGGCGCTGCAAACCGTACGGCAGGCTGCCTGCCGGATCGTCGGCATGCGCCGCGACGCCCACCTGTTCGAGCAGCGCGTGCGCCTGCGCTTCGAGTCGTGCCTCTTCGGCACGCACTCGCCGCGGACGCACGATCGCGCCGAACGCACCCGCACGGCTGCGCGTGTGCATGCCCACCAGCACGTTTTCGAGGGCACTCATCTGCTGGAACAGCCGGATGTTCTGGAACGTCCGCGCAATGCCGAGCTCGACGACCCGATGCACGGCCTCGCCGCTGAGCACCCTGTCCTCCAGCATGCAGTGGCCAGCGTCGGGCGCGGTGAAGCCGGTGATCACATTGAACAAGGTGGTCTTGCCGGCGCCGTTCGGGCCGATCAGCCCGAACACCGAACCCCGCGCAACGTCGATCGAAACCGCATTGAGCGCCTCGATGCCGCCGAACGACTTGCTCACCGACTTGACCGAGAGCAGCGGCGCCGGGAGGTTCAACGCGGGCGCCTCGGCGCACTCGAGGCGACGCCTGCCGCAACCGGACCCGCGGCGCC
>JACMMK010000429.1 GCA_014379045.1 Burkholderiales bacterium | reverse complement strand
GCCGTCGTCATCGCACCGCTCGCGGTGCGCGGATACCGCACACGCTGACGTCCGAGTGCCCGACATCGTCAAGACAGAAGGATTGGTCAAGCGGTACGGCAAAGTCGTCGCGCTCGATGGCCTCGACCTCGCGGTTCCCGAAGGCACAGTGCTCGGTCTGCTCGGTCCGAACGGTGCCGGCAAGACGACCTGTTTCTACATGATCGTCGGCCTGGTCGCGGTCGACGCGGGCGATATCTGGGTCGACGAAGCCCGGGTCACGCGCATGCCGATCCATCGGCGCGCGCATCTCGGTTTGTCGTACCTGCCCCAGGAAGCGTCTATTTTCCGGCGCCTGTCAGTCGCGGACAACGTGCGCGCAGTGCTGCAACTGCGCGACCTGTCGCCGGCGGACGTGGAGACCCGGCTGGCTGCGTTGCTCGAGGAACTTCACATCGCGCATCTCGCTGCAAATCCGGCGATCAGCCTGTCGGGCGGCGAGCGGCGACGCTGCGAAATCGCGCGCGCGCTCGCGACCGACCCCCGCTTCATCCTCCTCGACGAGCCCTTCGCAGGGGTCGATCCGATCGCGGTCATCGACATCCAGAAGATCATCGGTTTCCTGCGCGACAAGGGCATCGGCGTGTTGATCACCGACCATAACGTGCGCGAGACGCTCGGCATCTGCGATCGCGCATACATCATCAACGAGGGCTCGGTGCTCGCTTCCGGAAAGCCCGAGGAAATCGTCTATAATGAGCGCGTTCGCAAGGTATACCTTGGGGAGCATTTCAGACTGTAGCCCGCGCCCCATGCCCTCGAGATCCCTCCGATCGTTCCGTACCATCCCTGATTCCGCAGCCTCCCGCCCGCGTGTCCTGCGGTCGCGATGAAGAACGCTCTTCAGCTCCGGCTATCCCAGCACCTGACGCTGACTCCGCAACTGCAGCAGTCGATCCGGCTGTTGCAGCTGTCGACGCTCGAGCTGAACCAGGAACTCGAACGCTTTCTGCAGGACAACCCGCTGCTCGAGCGCGAAGACGAGAACGAGCGCGACGGTGACGGTGAACTGATCGGCGAGGTGGTCGTCACACCGGGGTCGCAGACCGGCGAACAGTCGACCAGTGCGCTCGCCGAGAGCGAGCCCGACACGCGCAGCGACGATCGTCCGACCGATCAGGCCCCGGAGCATGGCGACAGCCTCGAGTTCGATGGCATGGCCGATTCGAGCTGGTCGTCCGATGAGGGCAGTTACGGCGCCCGGGACAACGACGAGGACGGCGATTACTCGCAGCAGGTCGCGAGTTCGCCGACGCTGCGTGAGCACCTGCTCGGGCAGCTGTCGCTGACGCCGCTGCCCGAGCGCGACCAGGTGATCATCGAACTCCTGATCGAGGCGCTCGACGAGGACGGCTATCTGGCGCAGGATCTCGCCGAGATCGCGACGATCCTCCCCGAGCAGGCGATGGTCGAGCTCGACGAGCTCGAGATCGCATTGAAGCATTTGCAGCATTTCGATCCGATCGGCGTCGGTGCGCGCAGCCTCGGCGAATGTCTCGGACTGCAGTTGCAGGCGCTGCCGTCCTCGGTGCCGGGGCGCAGCGAAGCGCTGATCGTCGTACGCGACCATCTAGATGCGCTGGCGGCACGCGATTTCACCCGACTGCGACGGGTCCTGCGCTGCGACGAAGACCGGCTGCGCTGCACCCAGGAACTGATCAGCAAGCTGAACCCCCGCCCTGGGGCGCCGTACGCGGCGGTGAACACGCGCTACGTGATCCCCGATGTAGTAGTCAAGAAGACCAAGGGCCTCTGGGTGTCGTCGCTCAACCCCGATGCGATGCCGAAGCTGCGCATCAACCGGTTGTACGCGGAGATCCTGCGCCGCAATCGTGATGCCTCGCATACGCAGCTCGCCAGCCAGCTCCAGGAGGCGAAATGGCTGATCAAGAACGTGCAGCAGCGCTTCGACACGATTCAGCGCGTGTCGCAGGCGATCGTGGACCGCCAGCGCCAGTTCTTCGAGCATGGGGCAGTGGCGATGCGCCCGCTGGTGCTGCGCGAGATCGCCGAGGTTCTCGATCTGCACGAATCGACCGTATCCCGGGTCACCACGCAGAAGTTCATGCTCACCCCGCGCGGCATCTTCGAACTCAAGTACTTTTTCGGCAGTCATGTCGCCACCGAAAGCGGCGGCTCGTGTTCGGCCACCGCGATCCGGGCATTGCTGAAGCAGCTCGTCGGGTCGGAGGACACGCGCAAACCGCTGTCGGATAGTCAGATCGCCGACATCCTCGGACAGCAGGGCATAGTCGTTGCTCGTCGTACGATCGCGAAGTATCGGGAATCGTTGCAGATTCTACCGGTCAACCTGCGCAAGACGATCTGAACGCGAAGCCTCCGGCGTCACGCATCGCGGAACGCTTCGGTCGGTCGAAAGTCGAAGTCGACGATGACCAGAGGGAGAGCCAATGAACATACATATCACCGGTCACCATGTGGAAGTTACCGCCGCGATCCGTGACTACGTGCACAGCAAGCTCGAGCGGGTCACCCGACACTTCGATCATGTGATCGACGTGAACGTCATCCTGACGGTCGACAAGCTCGTGCACCAGGTCGAAGCGACCGTGCATGTCCGGGGCAAGGATATCTTTGCCGAAAGCGACGACCAGAACATGTACGCGGCGATCGACAGCCTGACCGACAAGCTCGATCGTTCGGTGATCAAGCACAAGGAAAAGCAGCAGGATCGACGCGGTGCAGCGCCGATTCCTGTCGATGAAGAATGAGCGTCTGCGCACCTCTGCAGGGTCTCCTCCGAGTGATGTCCCTTTCCATTCCAGCGGTGCCGCATGGCCAGTGAGAACAACCTGATCGCAGCGTTGCTGCCGGCGCCGAACGTACTCGTCGACGCTGATCTGAGCAGCAAGAAGCGCGTGTTCGAGCAGGTCGGCCTGCTCATCGAGAACCAGCATCGCATCGGTCGCAGCACCGTGTTCGACAGCCTGTTCGCGCGCGAGCGTCTGGGCTCGACCGGACTCGGGCAGGGGGTTGCGATCCCCCACGGGCGCATCAAGGGGCTGCGCGAGGCGATCGGGGTGTTCGTGCGCACACATGCGCCCGTTCCGTTCGATGCGCCCGATGGCCTGCCCGTGTCGCTGATTTTCGTTCTGCTGGTGCCCGAGCGCGCGACCGATCTGCATCTCGAAATCCTGGCGCAGCTCGCGCAGCTGTTCAGCGATCGCGCCATTCGCGAGCGTCTGACCGCGTGCGATTCCGCCACCGAGGTCCACCAACTGTTCGTCGACTGGTCACCTAATGCCGCGGGTCAGCGCAGCGCAACTGTTTGACGACACGCGCGACAAGCTGAAGCTCGCTTGGAGCGCGGGCCGTGCTGCGCCCGACAGTGGGCTCGACAGCGACCTGATCAACCGCTCGGGACAGGGGCTGATCGGTCACCTCAACATCATCCATCCGAACTGGATCCAGGTGTTGTCGAGCACCGAGATCCGTTATCTCGCAGAACTCGATACGGCGGCACGTGGCCATGTGCTGGACGTGCTCGGTGCGAGCGAACTCACGTGCCTGATCGTCTCGGACGCCGAGGCCGTGCCGGCATTCATCGCCGAGTTGGCCGAAAGGCGGCCGGTGCCGGTTCTGTCGACGCCGCTCTCGAGCATCCAGGTGATGTGGATCCTGCGCCCGTACCTCGCGCGCGCGCTCGCCGAGTTCACCGAGATCCACGGCGTGCTGCTCGATGTGCTCGATGTCGGCGTGATGATCACCGGGCACAGCGGTGTCGGCAAGAGCGAACTCGCGCTCGAGCTGATCAGTCGCGGACATGGGCTGATCGCCGACGACGTGGTCGAGGTGTTCCGGATCGCGCCGAACATCATCGAAGGGCGTTGCCCACCGGTGCTGAAGGATTTTCTCGAAGTGCGCGGGCTGGGCATGCTCAACATCCGCACGATCTTCGGCGAGACCGCGATCCGCATCAAGAAGAACCTGAAGCTGATCGTCGAGCTGCAGCGCGCGAGCGCCGAACAGATGACCGGCCTCGAACGGCTGCCGCTGCGCCCCGACAAGGCGACCGTGCTCGGCGTGCCGGTGCGCAAGGTGATCCTGCCGGTTGCCGCCGGGCGCAATCTCGCGGTGCTGACCGAAGCTGCGGTGCGCAACTTCGTGCTCGAACTGCGCGGGATCGACAGCACGCAGGAATTCGTGCGTCGACAGGAAGCGTACATGTCCGGGTCGGAAGACACACCGTGATCAACCTTGCTTCGGGTTCGCGGGGCGCGTGATGCAGATCACGCTGATCACCGGATTGTCGGGGTCGGGCAAGAGCGTCGCGCTGCATGTGCTCGAAGACCACGGGCTGTATTGCGTGGACAACCTGCCGGCGAGCGTGCTCGCACCGTTGATTGCCGAATTGCAGTCGCACGGCCAGCAGAGCGTCGCGGTCGGCATCGACGTGCGCAGCGGCGACACGCTCGCGTCATTGCCGGCCGAGATCGCCAAGCTGCGCGAGGCCGGCCACGACGTGCGTGTGCTCTACCTCGAGGCCAACGACGATACGCTGGTGACCCGGTTCTCCGAGACCCGGCGCCGGCATCCGCTGTCGGACGGCTCGCTCACGCTCGAGGAGTGCATCGCGCGCGAACACGAGATTCTCGAGACGGTAGGCGAGATCGGCCACCGCATCGATACTTCGCGCCTTTCCGCCAACGCGCTCAAACGCCGCGTGCTCGAGGTCATCGGCCTCGATCGTTCGCAGTTGACGCTGCTGTTCGAGTCGTTCGCGTTCAAGCACGGCTTGCCGCGCGACGCCGATCTGGTGTTCGACGTGCGCTGCCTGCCGAATCCGCACTACGATCCTCGGCTGCGTCCGCTGACCGGGCGCGATGCCGAGGTGGTCGCCTTCCTCGAGGCCGAACCCGACGTCGAGCGGATGCTCGCGCACATCCAGGCGTTCGTCACCGAATGGCTGCCGTCGTACGTGAGGGACAACCGAAGCTATCTCACCGTGGCCGTGGGCTGCACCGGCGGACGCCACCGCTCGGTGTACCTCGTCGAGCGCCTCGCGCGCGCGTTCGCCGGTCATTCGCGCGTGTTGAAGCGCCACCGCGATACGCCCGACGTCGTCGAACGCGCATGACGTCGCGAGCCGCGTGGCCGCATACATCGGTGCGCGCTGCACGTTCGGGTCGACGCGTTCAATACACGCACATCGGAGCGTACGCATCCATCATCATCGAGCTCGCGCTCCTTGCGCTGTTGCTGCCTGCCGTGGCGCACGCGCAGTCGAACCCGCTCCCGGTCGGCGGTGCGGCGTGGGTGAGAGTGACCGCACCTGGCGTCGATGAACTCTGGTACGACCGCGAGAAGCTGGTCTACTCGGGCAACGAGGTCGCATTCTGGCGCAGGGTGATCTTCAACGTGCCCCAGCAATTCAAGACGTTTCAGGTGCGCACCGCGCTGTACCGTGAGCAGATCAACTGCGATGATCATACGATGCGTGTTCATGCTCAGGTCTTCCAGTCGGTCGACGGCATGATGGTCGAGCACGTGAACTACGCCGCGCCCGAATCCGCGTCGATCGTCCCCGACACCGTCGGCGACGCGTTGTGGCGGGCACTGTGTCCGATGGTCGCGCAGCGGCGCGCGCTCGACGAACGACTCAGAATCGCCCAGGAAAGGCTGGACAATCGTCGTCGCGAACTCGACCGTGTGCGCGCCGAGGTAGAAGACATGGAGGCATCGATCGCACGTCTGCGTACCGAAGCGCGCGACCCCGCGCGTGAGGCGACGCGCGACTTCGGGCGGGGCTCACCCCTGGATTCGAGTCGAGATCAGTCCCGGGATCCCGTCAGGGATCAGACCCGGGAACCGAGCCGGGACTCGGCCAGAGATACGACCCGGGAGCCGATTCGGGACTCGACCCGTGATTACATGCGCGATTTGCCACGCCAGCCAGGCAGACAGGGTCTTTGATGGAAATGCCGATCTTCCCGCTGGGTACCGTGTTGTTCCCCGGTGGCGTCTTGCCGCTCAAGATTTTCGAGCAGCGTTATCTCGACATGACCAAGGCCTGCGTTCGTGACGGCAGTGCGTTCGGCATTTGCATGATCCGCGAGGGACGCGAGGTCGGCGCGCCCGCGCTGCCGTCCGAGATCGGCTGTGTCGCGCGCATTCGCGAGTGGGACATGCCGCAACTCGGCATTTTTCTGTTGCTCACCGAAGGGGTCGGTCGGTTTCGGCTCGGTAAACGTCATCATGATCGCGCCGGCCTGATGATCGGCGAGATCGAGATGCTGCCCGACGCCGCGCCCACACCGCCGCCGCCTGAAGCCGATCGCTGCGTCGCGATGCTCAGGGCGATCGTCGAGAAAATCGGCGAGGACAAGCTGCCCTCGCCGCCGCGATTCGAAGACCCGGCGTGGGTCGCCTATCGGCTCGCCGAGTTTCTGCCGCTCGAGGCGCTGGCGCGCCAACGCCTGCTCGAGATGGACAGTGCGGATCTGCTGATGGGCGTGGTCGCGAAGCTGTTGCGCCAGCAGGGGTTGTCGGTCTAGCGCAAAACCGGCATCAGCTCGTCGACAGCGACTCGACCCAGATGAGTTCGCAGGCACCGGCGCCGGTATCCGTGCGGGTCAGCGAGCTTCGCCATTTCCAGCCATCGACTGCGCCCGCTTCGACCAGATATCCGCGCACGGTTATCAGCTGTCCGGGGCGCACCGCCTTCAGCGCCGCTTCGATGCGCTCGTCGGCCGGAATCATGTGCATGTTCGCGCTGAATGTTTCGATCTCCTGACGGGGTATCGGAAAATTGTCGGTGCGCCAGAAGTAGAAACGTCCGCTCTGGGAGATGCTGATGTGCTTCAACACTTCGCTATCGGACATCCGGCCCCAGCCGAGCGCGAGGTCGACCGGTGCGAGTTGCGCTTCGCGATCGGTGCGGTAGTGCTCGGCGCCCAGCACACGCGCGGAGATCTCGAACGTCGCCAGCGCAGTCAACTCGTAGCCGTTGCGCTGGAACCGGCGCGCTTGCCCCGGACTCGACTGCACCGGCAGATCGGACGCCAGCACACCCGGCGGACGCGCAAGCTCGCGACCGCCCCACCAGTTCCATGCGCCGAGACAGATGAGCGCGATGAAGACGATCCGCGGCCAGTTCATGTGCGCGCACCCCCTCCCGGCAGCGCGGGTTCGACACCGCCGTGCTGGCTGCGCACAGTCGGCCCCCGGGCGCGCGCGACGTGGATCGATTCGAGCAGCGTGCGCACCG
>JACMMK010000428.1 GCA_014379045.1 Burkholderiales bacterium | reverse complement strand
GCGTGCGCGTGCGCAGCGAACGCGCGCAGGTGCGCCGCTACTGGCGGGCGCGTCCACCCGACGCGACCTGAAGTTGGGGGGGTGCACGGCGGTGCGCCCATACGTCCGGACGACCCTTTACAATCGATGGCTTCGGGCGAACCGCCCTTCACTGGTGGAGCGCGCCGATGCCGCATACCCCGATCGTTCCTGCCGGTTCCGCGCCGCCGCTCGCACCCTATTCACCGGGGGTCGCCATGAGCGCATCGGCGCGCATCGTGCACGTCTCCGGAATGCTCGCTCTCGACGCGAAGGGACAGATCGTCGGCCGCGGTGACGTGCGGGCGCAGACGCGATGCGTACTCGACGCGATCGCGGCGGTGGTCGAGGCGGCGGGGGGATCGCTCGCCGATGTCGCGATGAACCAGATCTTCCTGACGGACCTCGGCGACTACGCTGCCTTCAACGAGGTCTACCGGGAGTACTTCCCGACCAACCATCCGGCGCGGTATTGCGTGCGCGCCGACCTGGTCAAACCCGAGTTCCTGGTCGAAGTGGTGGCGACCGCCTATGTCGGCGAGTAACGCGGGACATGCCTGCGCCCCAAGTCGCGCGGTGAGCAGCCGAGTGAGCTCCGAATGAAGCGCCGGGTGCTTCGTGCAAATCGGCGCGCGTACCTGGCAGGCGCTGCCACGTGCGCGTTCGCCTGCGCCAGCGCGCCCGGCATCGACTTTGTATCGCTCGCCCGCGCACAGGCCTGGCCGGCGAAGCCGGTACGGTTGGTCGTGCCGTTCCCGCCGGGCGGTGCGACCGATGTGCTCGCGCGCCAGATCGGCCAGCGCCTGGGTGACGCTTGGGGTCAACCGGTGGTGGTCGAGAACCGCGGTGGGGCGTCGGGCGCAATCGCCACCGAGTATGTCGCGAAACAACCAGCCGACGGGTATGCGCTGCTGTTCGCGACCGCCTCCACGCACGCGATCAATCCCGCGGTGTCGCGCGTCGCGTTCGACCCGATCAAGGATTTCGCACCGATCGTCAACGTGGCGGCGGCCCCGCTCGGTCTGGTCGTGCATCCGTCGTTGCCGGTGAAGTCGGTGCGCGAACTCATCACGTTGTTGGGCGCGCGTCCGGGCCAACTCGACATGGCCTCGTTCGGTACCGGAACCGGGTCGCATCTGGCGGGCGAACTGTTCAAGTCGATGGCGAAGGTGGACATGGTGCACGTGCCGTCCAAGGGCGGCGCCGCGGCGATCACCGATCTGCTCGGAGGCCATGTCTCGCTGCTGTTCGATACCTTGTCGAACACGCTCGCGCACGCGAAGTCGGGCAAGCTTCGGCTGCTGGCGTCGACCGGCCCGAAGCGGGTAGGGACGATGCAGGATCTGCCGACGGTGGCGGAGACGCTCCCCGGCTACGAAGCGATGACGTGGTTCGGCGTGCTCGCGCCTTCTGGTACTGCGCGCTCGGTCGTGACCCGCGTCAACGCCGACGTCGGGAAAGTCCTGCAGGGCACGGAGATCAGCGGTTCGCTCGCGGCCCAGGGTTTCGAGCCCGTCGGTGGCACGCCCGAGGCGTTCGCCGCGCAGATTCAGCGCGACCTGGCGAAGTGGGCGAAGCTCGTGGTCGATGCAAAGATTCGGGTCGAATAGGCGTTACGAAACATCTGAGCAAACAAAGTCGACTGACGTTTTCAGGCAAGTCAGGCGAAGCGCTGGCGCCGGGAACGTCTTGCGCTGCTACCGGACGCTGCGTACGCGTTCCCGACGGCCGTTCTGCCGCTGCCGAACGTTCCTCATCTCTCGGCTCGGGTGAAAGGAGTAGGTGTTGACTTTGCAAACCATCGAACTGAAGCCGTTCATTCCCGCGCGGGACTTCGAACTCTCGAAGCGCTTCTACAAGGACGTCGGCTTCACGATGGCGTCCGACAGCGACGGTATCGCGTACTTTCACCACGAGAACGTCAGCTTCCTGCTGCAGGATTTCTACAACAAGGATCTGGCCGAGAATCTCATGCTTCACCTGCTCGTCGAGGACGTCGATGCGTGGTGGTCGAAGCTCGATCGCGCGGGACTCGCCGCGAAGTACGGCGTCAGGCAGTCGGCAATCGAGCAGCAACCGTGGCGCATGCGGGATTTCGTGCTGTTCGATCCATCAGGTGTACTGTGGCGAATCGCGCAGAACACGGCCTGAGTCGCGCGTAGGTACGCATCTCCCCCGCGTTTTGCGGGACTCTAGCCGCCCCGGATCAGAACGGCAGTTCGATCCCCGCCTTCGCCTCCGACAGCACGCGCCGGAAATCGCGCTGGATCCGTTCGATCGCTGCCGCATCGTCGGCCTCGAAGCGCAGCACGATCACCGGCGTCGTGTTCGAGGCGCGCGCGAGACCGAAACCGTCGGCGTACTCGACGCGCAGTCCGTCGATCGTGATCACTTCGCGCGCGCCCTCGAACTTCGCGGTCTTCTGCATGCCTGCGATCAGCGTGTGGTTCTCACCTTCGGCGAGCGCAATGTTCAACTCCGGTGTGCTGACCGCGTCGGGCAGCGCATCGAGCGCCGCCGACGGGTCGTCACCGCGCGACAGGATCTCGAGCAGGCGTGCACCCGCGTACAGCCCGTCGTCGAAGCCGTACCAGCGCTCCTTGAAGAAGACATGCCCGCTCATCTCGCCGGCGAGCAGCGCGCCGGTCTCTTTCATCCGCGCCTTGATGAATGAATGGCCGGTCTTCGACATCACCGGCACCCCCTTGCGCGCGCGGATCCACGGCGCGAGGTTGCGCGTCGATTTCACGTCGAAGATGATCTGTGCGCCTGGATTGCGCGACAGCACATCGTCGGCGAACAGCATCAGCTGTCGATCGGGATAGATGATGTGACCGTCGCGGGTGACGACGCCGAGCCGATCGCCGTCGCCATCGAACGCGAGGCCGAGGTCGGCGTCGCCGCGTGCAAGCTCGGCGATCAGGTCCTGCAGATTCTTCGGCTGCGAAGGGTCGGGATGGTGATTGGGGAAATTGCCGTCGACCTCGCAGAAGAGTTCGGTCACCGTGCAGCCGAGCCGGCGATAGAGCTCAGGGGCGAAGGCCCCGGCGACGCCGTTGCCGCAATCGACGACGATCTTCATCGGCCGCGCGAGGCGCACGTCCGAGACGATCCGTTGCAGATACGCCTCGCCGATCTCGGCGGTGCGATAGCTGCCCGCGCCCCGGGCGAGATCGCCTTCGACGATGCGTGCGCGCAACTTCTGGATATCGTCACCCGCGAGCGTGGTGCCGGCGAGCAGCATCTTGAGCCCGTTGTAATCGGGCGGGTTGTGACTGCCGGTCACCATCACACCCGAGCCGCCCGCCTGTTCCCACGCCGCGTAATAGACCATCGGCGTGGCGACCTGGCCGACGTCGAGCACGTCGACGCCGGCGGCGCGCAACCCGGAGGCGAGCGCTTCCGCGAGTTTCGGTCCGGACAGCCGTCCGTCGCGACCGATCGCGACGGTGCGCGCACCGCGTGAAAGCGCTTCGGAGCCGATAGCCTGCCCGATCTGCACGACGGCTTCGACCGTCAGCGTCTTGTCGACGATGCCACGGATGTCATAGGCCTTGAAAATCTCGGCAGCGGGCGAAGCAGGCGTGTCGGCGGGCATGGCGTTTCCTGGAGAAGGGGTCGGATCGGGGGTCGAACGATTTAAACCGGCGGCGCGTTACAGTGTCAATCGACTCCGCCCGTCTGCGCAGGGGTTGCGCCGAGAAAATCCGCGATCCGGCGCGTTATCCAGTTCGGGTCGCCGGGAAAGCGGCCTTCGACGAAGCCGACATGGCCGCCGTGTCGAGGATAGTCGAGCGTGACCCTTGACGACACCTGATCGGCGCGCGGCAGCACGCTCGACGGCAGGAACGGGTCGTCCAGGGCGTTGATCAGCAGCGTGGGTACCGCGATCGCGGCGAGCCCCGGCTTGCTGCTGGCGCGGCTCCAGTAATCGCCGACGTCGCGATAGCCATGCACGGGCGCGGTGTAGACATCGTCGAAATGACGCATCGTGGTCGCGTCGCGGAGCCGGTCGTGATCGAACAAGCCGGGAAAGCGGGCCAGCTTGGCCGACGCCTTGGGCTTGAGCGTGCGCAGGAAATTCCATCCATACACCCGCGCCAGTCCGCGCTCGAGCGCAGCGCCCGCCGCGCAAAGATCGAGCGGGGCACAGACGCCGACCGCCGCATCGACGACCTCGGCGGCCGCCGAGCCGCGCTCGCCGAGCCATTTCAACAGTGCATTGCCGCCGAGTGACACGCCTACGGCATACAACGGGGCGCCGGCGGCGCGTCGGGCGAGGCCGCGCAGGAGCCACTCGACCTCCGCGGTATCGCCCGAGTGGTAGGCGCGCGCGAGCCGGTTGGGCTCACCGCTGCAGCCGCGAAAGTGCGGCACCACGCCGTGCCACCCCTGCAACTGCGCGAAACGCATCAGCGTGCGTGCATAGGGGCTGCGCGAACTACCCTCGAGTCCGTGGAAGACGACGAGCCAGGGCGTGCGGCGCGGGTCGTGATCGAGCGTCGCGCCAGGTACGGACTCACCCTCCTCGTCGATGCGGTCGCCGAGGGCGTCCGGCTCCGCGAGCAGGTCGACGTCGATGAAATCACCGTCGGGCGTATCCCAGCGCTCGCGCCGATAGGCGATCGTCGGTCGCGGACACCACTGCGACGCGTAGATCGTCTGCGCATGCGCGCCACGCAGCCAGCCGGGCGCGCGAAATCCGCTCGCCGTCGGCCCGCTCAATGCAGTGACGTCGCGGGTTCCCGTCCGGGCGAGGTCGCGGGCGAGGGCGGAGGCTGACCCGGCGCTGGCGAGGCGTGATGCAGTTGCAGGCGCCAGCCGCTGCGTGTGCGCAGATAGACATTGGTCGCGATCATCGGCACCCGCGGGCGATTGTCGCCGGGCACCGAAAGATTCTCGTGCAGCGTGTGGATCGCGGTCTGCAGGGTCGAGGTGACCATCAGCGCGGACAACTGGATGCGCAAGCCAGGACCGCCGGCGAAGATCTGTCGCCACGATTCGCGCACCGCTTCGATGCCGGCGAGCCGCGGACCGCCGGGATGAACGCAGACGATATCGTCGTCTTCGGCCCATACCGCCATCATCGCAGCGATGTCGGCCGCTTCGAAGGCGCGATAGAACGCGATCTCGCAATCCTGCGAACTGCCATAGATCAACGTAGTCATCGGTGTGTGGTCGGGGAGGGTTGCAGAGGGATAGGCGCGTCGGGCACTGGCAGCGCGTTCAATGGTGCGTCACCGGCAGCGCACGCTCGATCGCTTCCATGACGACGGACGGCGTCATCTGCCTCATGCAGTGAAAATGTCCCAATGGACATTCACGCGCGAAGCAGGGGCTGCACGGCAACCCGAGCCGTACGATCTGCGCATTCGTCGACAGCGGCGGCGTGAACGCAGGGCTGCTCGATCCGTAGAGCGCGACCAGCGGACGCTCGAGTGCCGCAGCGACATGCATCAAGCCCGAGTCGTTGCTGACCACGACCTGCGCCAGCGACATCAGATCGATCGCCTCGGCGAGCGAAGTGCGACCCGCCAGATCGACCGGTGCCCGGGCGCCGACGCTCTGTGCGAGCGCGACGATCTCGGCAGAGATTCCCTGGTCCTTGCCCGACCCGAGCAGCCACGTCTGGTACCCGCGCGCGGCGAGCCGATCGGCGAGTTCGGAGAAATGACTCGGCGGCCAGCGCTTGGCCGGACCATACTCGGCGCCCGGACACAGCGCCGCGACCGGCCGCGCCAGATCGAGTCCCAGACGCGCGACGAGGGCCGCGCGCGCCGGCACATCGACCGCGAGCCGCGC
>JACMMK010000427.1 GCA_014379045.1 Burkholderiales bacterium | reverse complement strand
GATTATCCCCTCGCCCCGCTGCTGCACCGCTCGCACTCGTGCACCGGGGCGGCCGCCGCCGCGATCACGGCGCGGTCATCGCCCGCAGCCGCTCGCGCACCGCCTCGGCCAGTCGGGTCAGCGTCAGCGGCGCCGAGCCTTCGGCCTTGTTGTTGGCGATGATGTAGACCGCTTCACCGGCGCCGATCGCTTCGACCGCGAGATCGGCGAGCGCGTGACGCGCAGCCAGGTCCTCGTCGACCAGACGGTCGAACGGTGCGTAACGCGACTTCGCTTCGTCGTAGCCGAAGCCGGAATGCAGGTTCCAGCGGACGACCAGCGCACCGGCGCCGAGTGCGCGCGCAAGGCGCGCCTGCTCGACCACCGAAGGCATCCGCGCATGCACGCCCACGCAGTAGCGCACCCCGGTCGAGCCGAGCGCGGCAAAGAACGCCGCGCTCAACACCTCGGGATCGCGTACTTCCACCGCGAGCAGCGCACCGCGCGCCTGCGCACGCAGCGCGCACAGAAAACCGTACAGCGCATCGGCGAAGCGTTGCGGCACCTGCGTGTAGGCGCGCCCGAGCGGTGGGAACTGGAACACGAGCGGGCCCGCCTTGTTCCCCAGCCCTTCCAACGCGGGAGCGATGAACTCGTCCAGCGCGACGCGTTCGTCCAGGAACAGGTCGTTCGTCATCGCGGGTTGACCGTCCGCGCGCACGAGCACGCTGGTGCACGCCGACGGCGCCTTCACCAGAAATCGGAAGTGCGCAGGCACCTGCGCCGCATGACGCGCGAAGCCCGCGACGGACAGCGGCGAATAGAAGGTGCGATCGATCCCCACCGAGCGCAGCAGCGGATGCCGTGCATAGGCGGGCAACCCGTCACGCGACAGCCGCGACGCGTCGACGCTGCGCGCGTAGACGAGGCCGGCCCACCCTGGAAACGACCACGACGAGGTACCGAGGTAGAGGGACCCCGGCAATGCTTCGCCGAGCGCGACCAGTTCGGGCGCCGGCACAACGGCACCGATGTCGTTCGAGCGTGATGCGCGCCGACCCGCGTCGGTCGGGACCAAGACGGGTGCGCCGAAGAGATCGAACTGGGCCATCTCCACAAGGATAATCGATCGATCGAACGCGGCAGGATCGGTGCAGCGAGGTCCAACCCGCTAGAATCAGGCACGCAATCTGCTCGGACGCTCGCAACCCCTGCCTTATCGATGTCGATCAACTGGAAGACCTATCCCGCGCGCGGCGTCTACGACACGCTGCTCGCCGCGCCCGGTGAAGCGCGGCCAGTGGCGACAGGTCTGTGCAGCTATCTGGCCAGTCTGAGCGACCAGGAACTGCGCGAACGGCGCGCCGCCGCCGAACTCGCGATCCTCAACCTCGGCATCACGTTCACCGTCTATTCCGAAGGGGGCGGGTCGATCGACCGCGCGTGGCCGTTCGACATCATTCCCCGGGTGATCGCGCGCTCCGAGTGGGTGCGCATCGAACGCGGTCTCAGGCAGCGCGTCGAGGCGCTCAACCTGTTCATCGACGACATCTATCACGAACAGCGGATCGTCAAGGAAAAGATGTTCCCGGCGCAGTTGCTCGCCGACTCGAAGAATTTTCGTCCGCAGTGCATCGGCGCGACCCCAGCGCACGGTATCTGGGCACATATCTGCGGGTCGGATCTGGTGCGCGACCGCGACGGCACGATGTACGTGCTCGAAGACAACCTGCGAGTACCCTCCGGCGTGTCGTACATGCTGGAAAACCGCCTGGTGATGAAGCGGGTGTTTCCGGAACTGTTCGAGAACACGACGATCCTCCCGGTCGACGACTACCCTTCGCAGCTGTTCGACTGCCTCGCGTCGCTGTCGCCCAGGCGGGGGCGCCGACCCGAGGTGGTCGTACTGACGCCCGGCATCCACAACTCGGCGTATTTCGAGCACGCGTACCTCGCCCAGCAGATGGGCGCACAGTTGTGCCTGGGCTCGGACCTGATCGTCGGCGACGACGACTGCGTATACAAGCGCGCGATCACCGGCCTCGAACGCGTCGACGTGATCTATCGCCGTGTCGACGACATGTTCCTCGATCCGGAGGCGTTCAATGCAGACTCCGTGCTCGGCGTGAAGGGATTGTTCCGCGCCTGGCGCAACGGCAAGGTCGGGCTCGCAAACGCGCCCGGCGCCGGTGTGGCCGACGACAAGGTCGTCTACGCCTATGTTCCTGCGATGATCAAGTATTACCTCGACGAAGATGCGATCCTGCCGAACGTGCCCACCTACAAGTGCATCGACCGGAAGGATCGTGACTACGTGCTGGCGAATCTCGACAAGCTGGTCATCAAGCCCGCGAACGAATCGGGTGGCTACGGCATGCTGATCGGGCCGCACGGCACCCAGAAGGAGCGCGAAGAGTTCGCCCGGCACATACGCCGCGATCCGCGCAACTACGTGGCACAGCCGATGCTCACCCTGTCGACCGCGCCGACGCTGGTCGACGACCATGTCGAGCCGCGGCATGTCGACCTGCGCCCGTTCATCCTGTCCAGCAAGAGCACGTACGTGACCACCGGCGGGCTGACGCGTGTCGCGCTGCGCAAGGGCTCGACCGTGGTGAACTCGTCGCAGGGCGGTGGCAGCAAGGACACCTGGATCGTCGATCATGAGGCCTGATGATCCCCACCCCCGCTGCGGCACAGCCATGAGGACGGCAGTCGATGCTCTCCGGACACGCTGAAGCGATCTACTGGCTCGGCCGTTATCTCGAGCGCGCCGAGGACAGCGCCCGGCTGGCAAACGTGCATGCGAACCTGCTGCTCGACCTGCCGCGCAAGTACACGCTCGGCTGGGCGCCGCTGATCGCGATCACCGGTCATTCGGAACTGTTCGCCGAGTTCTACAAGGAAACCAACGAGCGCACGGTGGTGCGCTTCCTGATCGCCGACGAGAAGAATCCCGGCTCGATCATCTCGTCGTTGACGAGCGCGCGCGACAACGCGCGGCTTCTGCGCGATCTGCTCCCGCGCGAGGCGTGGGAGCAGATCAACGTGCTGTTTCTCAGCGCGAAGCAGGAAGCGGCCAACTCGCTCACGCAGGCGAAGCGTTACGATTTTCTCGAATCGGTGATCCGGGGCGCGCAACAGATCTACGGCACGCTCGCCGGCACGATGTCGCACGATTATCCGTACGACTTTCTGCGTCTGGGCCTCGCGCTCGAGCGCGTCGACATGACGACGCGGATCATCGACGTGCGCTCGGCCAATCTGCTCGGGGCAGTCGTCACACCCGACATGGCGAACGCCGATCTGGCGCCGTTCGAGAACATCCAGTGGATGAGCGTGTTGCGTTCGCTGTCCGCCTATCACATGTACCGACGCACGGTGCGCGGCCCGGTCAGTCACGCCGATGTGCTGCGCTTTCTTTTGTCCGACAAGTATTTTCCACGCTCGATCACCTTCTGTCTGGCAGAGATGGACGCCACGCTGCGCCGGCTGCCTCGCAGCAGCACGCTCGCGCGCAGCATCCAGAAGATGATCGACCAGCTCGACCATGTCGACTACGACGCGCTCGACCAGCCGGCGCTGCACCGCTACACCGATGAACTGCAGGTCGGTTTCGGCGCCTTGCACGATCAGATCAGTGCCACCTACTTTCTGCCGGGCGTGCCCGCGCAGGCGCAGTCTCAATCACAGTCGCAAGCCGGGTCACCCTCCCAGTCGCAATCCCAGTCGTCGT